>JBAZJU010000002.1 GCA_041651155.1 Patescibacteria group bacterium
AGAAATTCAACATGTGCAGGATCTTCTGAATGATCGCCCAAGAAAAACACTTGGTTTTTACAAACCTGATGAAATTTTCTCAAAATTACTTATTCATTAATTTTGCGCTAGAAGGTTGAATTCAGCATACTTTACTTTTAAATATCCCCTAAAAATGCTAAAATAACTTAAGAAATGATCTTAATCTACTTAATTCTTAATTCTTAATTCTTAATTCTAAAAAAATGTCATTTCAAATCAACATTCTGAAAGCCACCAAGGAAAATAAATTTTTCCGTCAGGTGCTTTTTACTGGCAAAAAAAGCCAGCTTGTGGTTATGAGCATTAAAAAAGGCGGTGATACTGGCGAAGAAACACATCCTAATGTGGAACAAATTTTATTTTTTTCCAAAGGCGAAGGCAAGGCAGTTTTAGATGGCGTGGAATCGCCAATTACCAAAGGTGACGTGGTCGTTGTTACTCCAGGCACCAAACACAATTTTATTAATACTGGCAAAGGGAGTTTAAAAGTCTACACAATTTACTGCCCGCCAAACCACATTGACGGCCGCATCCACAAAACCAAAAAAGCAGCTGATAAAGATAAGGAGGATGAAGAGTTTGGTCATCAGGTGCAATAAAATTTTTCATATGTACAGGAAGGCGCGGACTAGATTTCGCGCCTTTTTGAATTGACAAGAACATAATAATTTGCTAAAAATAATTAAAGCGTACACTGACTAAATTCTCAATGAGGAGGTTAAAATGAGAAAAACGAAACGAATGAGAATAGTTGAATTTTGGGAAGAGGTCCAAAAAGGGTGCTTTATTTTGAAAAGATCAACAAAACCAGGGGCACAAGGTGCAATTCGCATTTCAAATAAATCAGGAACAATTGCTTTTGAGAATTATGCCACTTTTTTGTCGGCTATTCATAATTTAACAGCCTTTCCAGCCTCAATAATAATGGATAGCGATACTAATAATTGGTGGAGCATGGGCAGCTCAAATGAAATTAATTTAGAAGCAGAGTCGCTAAAAAGAACTGATAATCACAAGAATATCTATTTGGTGAACACTGCCTTTAAAATTCCAAAAAATTACAACGGGCCGCATTATCAAAAAAGAGTGATTTGCTTTGATAAAAAAAGCTTAAAAATCCTCTGGGTCAAAATGGGATATGAGGATGGAACGTCAGATCTCGGCAAATTCACTTACACCAAAAAAGGCTTTAAAATCCGTTGGCAATGCGAATATGGCTCCAACAAACACAACGTATCTTTTTTCTAAAACAAGCAATCAGCCCTGGACAACGGTCCAGGGTTTTTTAATCAATCTAGATGCATTTATGCCATTCCTCTTATTCAAATCTTAAATTTTTATTTACGCACGACGGGTTGACAAAAATCATTTTTTGCGCTAAACTAAAGCACACAAATCACAAAAGATGGTGATAAGAATGGGAGAAATATGTCCTTTTAAAGTCCATTATTATAATTTCGCCAACATCAGAAGAGCTCGAATGGTGACTGCTGATAAGCATGCCGGCCAATTTCGCAAAGAACGCTTAAGTGCTAATCCACTGCCTGTACTCATCCATACTCAAGGGACAGTGGAACTCTTATGGCCGTGGGGCTGCCTGAATACTTAATCATTGCCGGACATTTGCATGATACGCTGGAAGATACTGATTTAACCGGGAAAGAAATTCTTAAATTATTCGGCCCAAATGTCTTAAGATTAGTGAAGGCCATGACCGAACCTAAGTACAAATCCTGGCTCAGGCGCAAAAAATACAAAATTAGAGTTTTGCGCAATGGCGATATGGATTTAAAATTGTTGGGTGCCGCTGATCATTGCGATAATTTGCTGAGCATTCTGGAAGCATTATATCGTGAGGGATTATCAACGCCTGAAGAATTTGCCAAGGGTAAAGTTTGGGCAAACTTCAAGCAGGATTACAAAATGCAAAAATGGTACCATCAAGAATCCTGCAAAGCAATTTTTGCCAATGTGCCCTACGACATGCTGCATCCTTTGTTCGGCAAATACATGCGCATTGTGGAAAAACTTTTTGGCGAACAAGTAATCATTGACCCAAAAATCCGCCGCAAAGTGCGCCGCCGTAATAAACCGAAAAAAAACGCTTAATACCCGCTGACTTAAAGTTGGCGGGTTTTTCTATTGCGCGCCCGCGCCCTTCAATTCTCTACGCTCACTCAGGATAAGCTCTCAAGCGGGCGCGCGCTTAGATTGGCGTTTACAAATATCACACATCTTGACTTTTATGCTAAAAAATGTAAGATTTAAACATTACTTAGAACAGGAGGTTAATAATGCTAAAGATTATATTCGCCCTAGTAATTATTAATCTAAGCGGCGAAATAATAACTTTTCTTTTAATCAAGCAGTTTTTTTCTGGAAAAATTGCAGAATGGCGATGTGCCTTGCAAGCAGGCTCTCAAACCCGGGCTACTGAAGATTATCCTCTCTACAAAGAAAAAGATATTGAGGATTATATGCGCCGCCGCGGCAGATGGACGATCTTGCTTTGTACCTTATTATGGCCAGCATTTTTAAGGCCTCAAATCACCAGATGGTTTAATGCAAAAAAATAAAAAAGCGGATCTGCAATAAAGATGATCCGCTTTTACTTTTTAAAAATTTAACCTCTGGCGCTGCCGATCCTGGTTCGGCAATGTTAAAAAAAGCTAACTCAATAATTCTCTACCCCCTGGCATTGCCGACCATTTCTTCAGCATCTGCTAATTTAATTGAAAGTAATTTAGAAATACCATCATCGCCCATTGTTACTCCATATAAAACATGGGCATAGTGCATTGTCACGCGATTATGGGTAATTACAATAAATTGGGTCTTATTCGCCAGTTCAGTTAAAATATGGTCAAATCTTTCAGCATTGGCTTCATCTAAAGCCGCATCAACTTCATCAAGCACGATAAACGGTGAGGGATTATTGGAAATAATCGCGCAGATTAAAGCAATTGAAGTTAAGGCTCTTTCACCGCCAGAAAGCATATTGATAGCCTTAATTTTTTTGCCTGGCGGCGTGGCTTTGATTTCAATCCCAGAATAACTTTCTCTTTCTCTTTCCTTAATTCTTTTTTCAAACTTATCAGCTTGAATTAAAACCCCGCCTTCTTCCTCTGTCGCTTCTTTTCCTTCTTGACCTTCGGCTTCAATTTTTTCTTCTTTTTTTATTTCTTCTGCGCTTATTTTTAATAATTCTGCCTGGCCGCCATTAAATAAGATCTTAAAATATTTTTGAAATTCTTTATTAATCTCTTTAAAGGCTTTATCAAACTGCTCTTTGATCGTCTCATCCAGATCTTCAATAATTTTTTCCAAAGAGGTAATGGCCTGCTCCAGATCATCTGACTGGGTTTTGAGAAAATCAAAGCGCTCCTTTATTTCTGTGTATTCTTTCATTGTCTCTTCGTCAATTCCGCCGATTATTTCCATCTGGCGCTTCAATTGCTGAATTTTTTGATAAGCCAAATCCTCGCTTTCGGCTAATTGGGCGCTATGTCTGGCAATAATTTCCAAATCCAATTCTTCCAGCCTAATTTCACTTTCCAAATCTTCTTTTTTGGTTGAATATTTGGCTAATTCAATATTAAGCTGGTTGATTTGCTGGCTATATTGATTTATCTGGCCTTGTTTTTCCTGAAATTCTTTCTGCAATGAGATCAGATTTTCCTTTTTATTCTGTTCTTCCAGATTAAACTGATTGACTTTCTCTCCTTGTTCTTTAATTTTTGTCTCTAAATCAGCGATCTTACTGGATAATTCATCTAATTCTTTTTCAATTCTTAGATTAATCTCTTTTTTATTTTCTGGCTTAATCTGGCTTAATGATATTTCCTTGCTGATGCTTTCCTGTTCGGCCTTTGCCCTGGCAATCTCCTGGTTCAAACCAGTGATTTTTTCTTGTTTTGAATTTTGGTTTAGACTTGCTTCAGTCAGTTCCAGACTTAAATTATTTTTTTGGTTAGTCAGATTTTCCAGCTGGCTCTGCAGGTTTTGTAAATTCTCAGTGCCTTGTTTTTTAGCGCTTTTTAATTTTTCCAGATAAACCGCCAGTTTTTGGGAAATCTCACGCGCGCTATTTTTAATCCCCTGGAGATCTTCCATCTTTTCAACTTTGGCTAATTGGCTGACTAAATCTTGCTGTTCTTTAAAAATTAATTCCAATTCTTGTTCTGCTTCAAAAGGCAATTGTACTGTCTTCTGGATTTTATTTAGTTCGGTTCTGACACTCTCCAGCCTCAAATCAAGCGATTGCAAGTTAATTTCTTTGCCCTTAAGATTGGCCTGTTCCTTATTATATAAATCCTCAGTTTCTGCTATTTGCTGTTTAAAATTTTCAATTTTCATCTGCAGTTCCTCGCTTCTTTTGCTCAGCCAGATTATATTAGTCTGACCCTGTTTTTCCAGCTCTAAATTTAGTTTGGCCTTCAAAACGGTTTGTTCGGTAAGCAAGCTATTTTTTTGGCCGACCAAATTATTATATTCATTTTGAATTTTTTCATAAATAACCTGGCGCGAACTTTCAGTAGAGAATTCATTGATTTTAGACTGGATCCGGCTGATATCTTTATCAAGATTAAGATAAAATTTTTCTAAATTGCCCTTTTCCTTCTGAATTTCCACTTCCTTTTTATTTAAGTCCTGCCACAGCTGGCTAAAATAATTTAATTCCAAATCTTTCAGCTCTTTTTCAATTTCTTCGCGCTTTTCCAAGCGTTTCACCTGGCGGCTTAAAGATTTTAAGCGCGGTTCCAGTTCATTCAAGGTTAATTGGGTTTGGGCCAGATTTTCGCGAGTCGCTTTAAATTTATTTAAAGCCTGCTCGCGTTTAATTTGAAACTGCTTAACGCCAACTGCCTCGTCAAAAAGTTCTTTTCTTTCGGCCAAAGAAGCTGACAAAACAGAATCAGCCATGCCCTGGCCAATAATGCTATAGGTTCTCTGTCCAAAATTTGCTTTAGCCAAGAGCAATTGGATGTCAGTTAAGCGCGCTTTATTATTATTAATAAAATATTCGCCTTCGCCAGACTGATAAACACGGCGAGTGATAATTAATTCCGTATAATCAATATCAGCCTGCTTGTCATGGTTATTCAAATACAAAGAGGCTTCGGCAAAACCCAAGCGCGCTTTTGTATCAGAACCTGAAAAAATTACATCCTGGCTTTTTTTACCGCGCAGAGTTTTTATGCTCTGTTCGCCCAAAACCCAGCGAATGGCATCAGCCACATTGGATTTGCCAGAGCCATTAGGCCCCACAATGCCTGTAATGCCTTTGGAACTATTAACTTTGGCTGGAAATTCCAAAACAGTCTTTTTTGCAAAAGATTTGAAACCCTGGATTTCTAATTTCTCTAGATACATGCTCTACAGATTACGAATTAATACAGATATACAAATCCCCCTTTTACCCCTCTTACCCTTCTTACCCATTTTACTCTTAAAAAAATAAAGCGGACAAAGTCCCTGACCTTATTATAAATTAAATTCTCTTCATTGACAACTTTAAAGAATTTTGCTAAATATTAAGTAGTGAATAAGTTTCTCATTTCCAAAAATCTAAGGAGGTAAAGTAAAATGAACCGTACATTGAAAGTCGTTTTTGCTTGCGCTTTCGGCGCTGGCATCGGTGCAATGATCGCCTTACAAATCGGCGGATACCTGTGGTGGATCGGCACGATTGTCGGCGCCATGGTCGGCTACATTTCCTTTGAGTTCAAAGCAGTGATTTCAGCGCCTGGCCTCGCCTGGAGAAAAACCATAGCCTACAAGATAGACAGGCAAAAAATCAGTAAATATTTAAAGAAAGCCTTTTGGATTGCATTACTTCTAGGTGATGTGGCAGCATACGGATTTGCAGTAGCATTTGCAGTACCGCTTTTAAAAACGTGCGCCCATTTTCCCCTGGTAGCTACTTACCCTCATGCAACATGCCTCATTCTTCCCATTCCATCTATTATATGGAGCGTTATTCTAGGCTCGCATTTAGCCCAAGGTAATGAAGAACTGGGATTGAAATATACATTTATTTTTTTCAATCCTCTCTATATCATTATTTTCAGTCTACCTGCGTTCCTATGGTTTACTGCCCTATGTATGTATGGAATAATTTTTCCTTTTTGCAAAACTCTTTTTCTGCAAATCCATTCCGACGAACGGCTGCTTTGTTTCTTTGACGCCGGAATTGGCGCGGGCATCGGCTACTTTGCAGGACACGCTTTAATCGGCGCCATAGCTGGAGGCATACTCGGAGTGCTAAACTACGAAGTCGTTTCTAAGATCCTGCTCAAGCTCGTGCCTGTGAAATCTTAAAATCAAACCGTCTTCGCTCCCCGAAGAAGCGATTCATGAATCGCTTCTTCGGAGACGAAGATAATATTACCAGCCTGCGATAAATTCAAGAGCTGGTTTTTTTATTCCTACAAATCTACAAATCTTCTACAAATTATACAAAAATTAACTTTCCATTTCCCATCTTACCCTTCTTACCCCTTTTACCCCTCTTACTCTTGTCTACCGACAAGCTCGCCACGCGTCCGCCGAAGCCTTGGCGAAAGCGGATTGACATTTACCAAAATTTATTATAATATGTATTTTATAGGCTAATTAAAATCCTAAATTTATTTAAATATTATGGCAAAAGTAATACTCAAAAATTTTCTCATTTTTCTAATTATTTTTTTAGTAATTGCCGCCCTCTTCAATACGTACAATGCTTCAACAACCAAGCCGGAACAAGTTGGCATTGAAACCGTAATAAACCAGATTAATGCTGAAGAAATTCAGCAAATAAATGTTAACAATACTGATTTACAGATCACTTTAAAAGACGGCAAAAAGGAAGTTTCTCAAAAAGAATCAACGGAATCATTAAGCACTCTTTTGAAAAATTATAATGTTGATCCGGCCAAAATTCAAAAAATTAATATCCAAATTACTGAAGGCCAGGGCTGGGGCTATTGGCTATCGGCAATCTTGCCATTTTTAATCCCTTTTCTTTTGATCGCAGCTTTCATTTACATCATGATGCGCCAGGTCCAGGGCGCAAATACCAAGGCCATGTCCTTTGGCCAAAGCCAGGCTCGTGAAGTTAACCAAAAAGGCAAAGAAAAAATTACTTTTAAATCAGTAGCCGGCTGTAAAGAAGCTAAAGAAGAACTGAATGAAATTGTAGACTTTTTAAAAAATCCAAAAAAATTCACCCAGCTGGGCGCAAAAATTCCCAAAGGCGTTCTTTTAATGGGCGCGCCAGGCACTGGGAAAACTTTACTGGCCAAAGCAGTCGCTGGTGAAGCTAATGTGCCATTTTTTTCCATTTCCGGCTCTGAATTTGTGGAAATGTTTGTGGGTGTTGGCGCTTCTCGCGTCCGTGATTTATTTAAACGCGCTAAAAAAGCTTCTCCCTGCATTATATTTATTGATGAAATAGATGCTGTCGGCCGCCAAAGAGGCGCCGGACTCGGTGGCTCACATGATGAACGCGAACAAACCTTAAACCAAATTTTAGTGGAAATGGATGGCATGGAAACTAAAGTTAATGTTATTGTTATGGCCGCAACAAATAGGCCAGATATTTTAGATCCTGCTTTATTAAGGCCAGGCCGTTTTGACCGCCGGGTAATTTTAGACCTGCCGGATATTAATGACCGTGAGGCGATTTTGAAAGTCCATGCTAAAAACAAGCCTTTAGCCAAAGAAGTTCATTTGCGCCAGGTTGCTGAACGCACACCAGGATTTTCAGGCGCTGATTTGGCCAATCTTTTAAATGAAGCTGCCATCTTAGCCGCCCGCCATGATAAAAAAGATATAAATCAAGGAGAAATTCTTGCCAGCGTGGAAAAAGTTTTATTGGGTCCGGAAAGAAAAAGCCATATGTTAACAGCCAAAGAGAAAAAAATTACTGCATACCATGAAGCTGGCCATGCTTTAGTTGCGCACCAACTGCCGAATGTTGATCCGGTTCATAAAGTTTCCATTATTTCCCGCGGCCAGGCAGCCGGTTATACTTTAAAACTGCCTAATGAAGACCGGCATCTTCATCCAAAATCAGAATTTATTGATGAATTAGCCGTTCTTTTGGCAGGCCACACTGCGGAAAAAGAAATCTTTGGCGAAGTGACTACAGGCGCGTCAAGCGATTTACGCACTGCCACTAGTTTAGCCAAAGAATTAATTACAGAATATGGCATGGATGACAGTCTTGGACCTCGCACCTTTGGTGAAAAAGAAGAATTAATCTTTTTAGGCAAAGAAATCCATGAACAGCGGGATTATAGTGAAAAAACAGCAGAATTGATTGATCAGCAAATCTCTAGCCTGATTAATACTGCCCGAAACACTGCTTATGAGATCATTACTAAAAAGAAGAATTTATTGGAAAAAATCGTAGCAGAATTAATGGTCAAAGAAACCTTGGAAAAAGAAGATTTTGAAAAACTGCTTGGCCCGAAAAAATCAGCCAAAGAAAAAATAGCTTAAAATAAGTTAAAAATCCCTGCGCGGTGCGTGGGGATTTTTAATTGAACAAAATTGTTAAGTATTGTATAATTTAGATACGTTTAACTAATAAAAATCTTCAAATAGCCTGCGGTTTAAGTAAACGCTTTTTGGCTTAGGCGAAAAAGCGCAGGGGGTAATAATATGCAAATTTTTTATGGCGATATTTTTAAAAATGCCTGGCGCATAACTTTAAGGCACAAAATTTTATGGTTTTTTGGGCTTTTTGCCTCGTTCCTTTCATTTGAATCTATTTTTGAAATAATTGGCAATCAAATTCAACAGACGCAAAATCTAAACAATTTCTGGCAAACAATTACCAATACCTTTGCCCAGCAAATGCAGGCTCTGAATCAAAACATCTTTTTTCTCGACAAAATTTCTCAGGATCCTTCTGCGTATTTTATTTTTACTTTAGCTTTGCTTTTAATCATATTTTTTCTCTGGTTAGTATTTAGCGCCCAAATTTATATTATTAAATACGCGGTCCTTGTTTATAAAAATAAAAAAGTAAAACCAGCTGCCATTTTTAGACAAAGCCAAGCATATTTTTGGAAGGTTTTCGGCATTAATATCTTATCCAAATTACTTATTTATGCTGGATTTGTTATTTTAAGCCTGCCTTTGCTTTATCTGATTATAAACCAGCAAATTACCAGCCTGATAATTGCTGACATCTTATTTTTGCTGCTTTATATTATTTCGGCCATTATTATCAGCTTTTTGACTGCTTATGCTGTAAATTTTATTATTTTGCGCGATTTGCATATTTTCCAGGCAATTAGCGCTGCCTGGGATTTATTTGCCAGCAACATCATAATTAGTTTTGAAATTGCCGCTGTTTTATTTCTTTTAAAAATTGCCAGTTTTATTATCGCGCTTTGCATCTTTGTACTGGTTCTAATCCCTCTTTTTATAATCTATCTGATTGCCGTTGCAAGCGGCTCTGTAATTGGCTTGGTCATGTCGCTTACTTTAATAATTCTGGCGCTTTTAATCATCTATTTTCTAAGCGCTGCGATTTTCACGGTTTTTTATCTGTCTAGCTGGGCAATTGCCTTTACGCGTTTGAGCGAAGAACCGTTATTGGCAAAATTAACCCATCTGCTTGCTAAACTCCCCGGACTTTTTAGAAAAACAGCCAAAAAATATAACGTGGATATTAAGAAAGAAGATTTGCAAAAACATGCCATGATTATTGCCAAAAAAACCCAGGCCGAGTCAAAGGTCATCGCGCAACAAATAGCCTCTAAATACATTGAACTCAAGCCTGAGGTAAAAAAACAGTCAAAAGTTATGGCCAAAAAAATTAAGGCTGCTTACATAAAATATAAGCCACGCGTGGCCGAAGAAATAAAAAAAATCATTTTACAACAAAAACGGAAAAATAAAATTGCCAGCCAAACAAAAAAAACTGCGCAAAAAAAATCTTCCAAAAAGAAAAAAGCTCCTAAAAAGTAACGTATCCGCCCCGCTATGTCAAAAAAAAACAATGGGACTCAAACTAAAGGCCTAGACGATTTGATTGCAGAGAGCCGGCAAGACCAAGAAAAGGCGACTGCTCCTGTTTTGGCTGAAAAAAAAGTTTTGGAAAAATTTGCAGAAAAAATGAGTTCAATTCGCATTAAAGAATTGGAAAAAGTGACTGAAGACCAAGCCAAAGCTCTTGGTTTTTCTTATATTAACCTAATTGGCTATCCTATTAATAGTGATACTCTAAATAGCATTCCCCGCCAGACTGCCCAGGATGAAAAAGTTATTTGTTTTTCAAAAACCGACAGAAAAGTTAAAATTGGCTCGCCAGATCCGCGCAATCCAAAATTACAGGAAATTTTAAAGCAGTTGGCGACTGAAACATATTCCGGCCAGGGTGAAATTTTTTTAATTTCAGAACACAGCTTTAACACGGCCTACAAATTATACGATAAATTTCCGCCGCCGCGTGAAATTGTTTTGGGCATAAGAATTACCGGTACAGAACTGGCTCAGCTGCAAAAAGAACTAAAAAATTTCGGCATTCTCAATGCGAAACTAAACTCGGAAAAGAATCTGACCATGCTTTTTAAAATGCTTATTGCCGGCGCCATGCAAGCCGATGCCTCTGATATTCATATTGAGGCTGAAGAAAACAAAATTACAGTCAGATACAGAATTGACGGCGTCTTGCATATTGTCGCCACTTTGCCCAAAAAAATTTGGCCTCGCTTAGATTCCCGCGTCAAGAATATTGCAGGCTTAAAAATAAATATTAGCGATTCGCCCCAAGATGGCCGCATCACTGTTTATCTGAAAGGCGAAAATAAAATGGACATACGTGTTTCAACTTTGCCAACTGCTTATGGCGAAAGTATTGTAATGCGGCTTTTAGCTTCTAAAATTAGCGGCTTGCAATTTGAGAATTTGGGCATCAGGGGCAAGGCTTATGAAGATTTAAAACGCCAGGTTGATCGTCCGACTGGCATGATTATTACGACAGGGCCGACTGGATCTGGTAAAACTACGACTTTATACGCTATATTAAACAAACTCAATGATCCTGAAACAAAAATAATTACTCTGGAAGATCCGATTGAGTATAAGCTAGAAGGCATTTCCCAAAGCCAGATTGATCAATCAGCCGGATATTCTTTTGCTGATGGCCTGCGTTCTATCTTAAGGCAAGATCCTGATATTATCATGGTGGGGGAATTAAGAGACACTGAAACTGTAGAGACTGCTATCCAGGCTGCTTTAACAGGGCACCAAGTTCTTTCCACCCTGCACACCAATGACGCCTCTGGCGCCATTCCCCGCTTTTTATCTATGGGCGCCAAACCGTTTTTGCTGGCTCCTGCTTTAAATGCTGTTATTGGACAGCGCTTAGTCAGAAAAATCCACGAAAAATGCAAAATTGAAGTCCAGCCTGAACCTGCGGTAATGGAGCGTATTAAACAACTTTTAAACGCTCTGCCGCCTAATTCAGGCTATAAAGTTGATTTAAATAAATTAAAATTCTATCGCGGCCAGGGCTGTGACGAATGCAATCATATTGGCCTAAAAGGCAGAATCGGCATTTACGAAATTTTCACTTTAAATCCTGAAATTGAAAAAGAAATCTTGTCAGGCAAAACATCTGAATACAAGATTGCTCAATTAGCTCATGATGGCGGGATGATTTCCATGGTTCAGGACGGACTTTTAAAGGCTCTGGATCAAATTACAACCGTAGACGAAGTTTTCCGAGTAGTTGAATAGTTTTTAATAAGCAAAAAATAACCCGCTTCCGGGTTATTTTTTTTATCCATTTATCTTGACAAACGGTTTTTCTTGTGCTAAATTAAAATCCCCGCAATAACATCAGGAAGGAGGACAAAATGCTTTCACAGGAAATACTGACTGACAGATTGGCACATTTGACAAGAAAATACGGAATAAAAAAAGCCGCACTCGGCGATATAACCTTATTAGATAAGCTTTCCCAAATGAAAAGCGAGGTCTTTTCACGAATAATAAAGGCCATGCAGAAAATAAATAATCAGCCAGAAGAATATGGCCTCTGTGAAAATTGTGCTGAACCGATTCCCTTAAAAAGATTAGTTTCACTGCCAGAAGCCACGCTCTGTCTGGATTGTCAAAAAAAGGAGGAACAAAGTGGCAAAAGAAATGGCCGCTGCAGTGAGCACTAAATGGCAAAAAAGGATCGACAAAGCCGTTGAAATTATCGGAAAGGAAAAAATACCCTATAAAGATAATTATTCAATGATCAATAGAATTTTCCCTGTCTGGGAAGATCTCATCATCAATGATGCAAATATCGACCAAAAATCTTGTGAAGAATTCAAAAAACTATCGGCTGAGGAAAAAGTAATCTTTATTAAAAATAATCATCCTCAGTTTCAAATCCAGATTTTCTGGTCACAGATGCTTCTGAACCATTTTAAAAAAGGCAAAAAATAATTTGCCTTTTTCTTTTTTAAATTTTTTCCCCTTAAGCGGCCAATGCTTCTTTTTCAACCTTATTTAAACGATAAAATTTTGGCGGAAAGACTTTGCCCGGCTCTTTGCCTTTTAACCTTATGGCAATTTCTTTTACATCATTAAAATTTATTTTACCAGTAGCCGACTCTATCACATCTTTGAACGCGTCTTCATTTTTACGCGCACTGGTAATAAAATTTTTTGGGCGTTTAAAGCCAAAGGCCAAGACAAAGGGGAGATTGACGGTCTCCCTGCCATAGCCATAACCCAATGAAGTTGACCATTTGTGGGCGACATTGGGGAAACTTGAACTTATTTTTATTGTATTATTTTTATCCGACAGCAAACTGAAAATTGCGAGTGGATCAGCGCCCCTCCATAAATCAGAATACCGAATAGTCTTTTCTTCCTCCATCTCATAACCCGGGGGCAAAATTTTTTCTATTGCTTCTTTATATGACTCATAGGCATTGCTTAATTCCTCACTTCCCTCGGTTTCGTCACCAGCCAAATCTTCAACATATTTCTGGCTACCGGCCAAATTTTTCAAAAGATTTTGTAATTTCCGTATTGTCCCTTTCTCATCTTGCAGATTTAAATCAGGGAAATTCTTTTCAATAAATTCTTTGGAAATTAAATTGGTTTTTTTCACTTGTTTAAGCGGGAATTCGCTTGTTTGCATTTGCATAGATTAAAAAATAATTGTAAAAAATCGCAGGTTATTTTTCACTCGTATATTGATTTTAATTAATTTTTTGAATTTTTTTAAATAATTACTGATCTTATCCGCCCATTCAATAACCACAACCGTATCGGGTTTATTTAAATATTCTTCAATGCCTAAATAAAACAATTCCTGCGGCTCATCCAGACGATAACAATCAACGTGTACCAGATTGCTGATTTCAGATTTCGGGATTCGGCATTCATAAACCTTCATTAGCACAAAAGTCGGACTAGTCACGTGCTGTTTAATTCCAAAAGCCTTGGCCAAGCCTTTAACAAAAGTGGTTTTGCCCGCTCCCAAATCACCCTCCAAAGCAATAATTTCGCCACCTTTTAATTTCCTGGCTATCTTAGCAGCGAGTTGATTTGTGTCTTTTTCAGTTTTAGAAATGAATTCCATTGTTTTGAAGAGTAAAAAGAGTAAGAAGGGTAAAAGGGGTAAGAAGGGAAATCAGAATTCCAAAATTCATAATTCGGCATTCATAATTCCAGATTCGGATCAACCGTTATCTTTTCCCAGCCGTTTTTAAACCCGCCCTTACCTTCTTTATACCCAAAATAGGCCGCAATTGCAACCATTAAAGCATTATCAGTTGTTAAGTGTAAATCGGGCTGAAAAAATTCTACTTTTCCCAAATTTTTAACTGCCAAGGCCATTTGTTTGCGCAATTCCTTATTTGCAGAAACCCCGCCACCCAAAAGAATTGTCTTAACCTTAAATTCCCGCGCGGCTTTGAGTGTCTTAGCTATCAGAACATCCAGGCAAGCTTGCTGGAAAGCCGCGCACATTCCCCGAATTGCCTCTTTGTCTCTGAACCTCTCTTTGCCCCAGGCCTCCCTAACTGCTGTTTTAAGTCCTGAAAAGGAAAAATCAAAATCCTTAGAATTAATCATTGGCCTTGGTAATTTAAAATATTCTTTATCTGCATTCTCAGCTTTCTCCGCAATGATTGGCCCGCCCGGATAACCAAGCCCTAAAATCTTGGCTACTTTATCAAAAGCCTCGCCCACTGCATCATCTCTAGTTTGTCCAACAGTTTTAAAATTATTTAAATCTTTTAGCAAAACCAAGGAAGTATGCCCGCCGGAAACAACCAAACATAAAGCTGGAAATAAAATTTTTCTAAATTTTCCTTGCTTGCCTTCAATTAAATTTGCCAAAATATGGGCTTTAATATGATTGACTGGAATCAAAGGCTTTTGCCAAACCAAACTTAAAGTTTTTGCGGTTTCTATTCCTACAATTAAAGAAGTTATTAAACCTGGCCCATAAACCACGCCAATGGCCTCAATATCGTTTGATGTAACCTTAGCTTGGGCCAATGCTTTTTCCAAAAGCGGCAAAATGTTTTCCAGATGTTTGCGCGCAGCTACTTCAGGCACAACCCCTCCGTATTTTTTATGAATATTTATCTGCGAAGACACCAAGTTAGCCTGGACTTTAAAGTTCTGGCTCTTGATTTCTAAAATCGCAACTGAGGTTTCGTCGCAAGATGTTTCTATCGCTAATATTTTCATATTTTAATTAAAATCAGTAATTAATTCGGGATAATTAGTAAAAATGTATTTGTAATGTTCTGCATCCGGGATTTTGTGTTTTAAAGGATTATTGTAAATGTATTTTACATGTTCATCAAAATCTTTTTTTCCCCGGATGTAATGGTCGCGGTAAGATTTTTCCCAACGGAATCTGGGGAACTCCAGACCATCTCCATATTTTTCTACAAATTGTTGCCTCAATTGTTTTAAATATTTGTAATGTTCTGCAATTAACTCTTTATAAATTTGATATTTATTATCTTTTTTATTTGAATCTTTATTTAAACTTTTAACGCCTAATGTTTTTCTTTTTTTCTCAAATGAATCTGATCCTCCGTTCAACCGAAGAAGCGATTTGCAAATCGCTTCTTCGGTTTCGTAGCCGAGGATAAAATTTATGTGCCGGGTAATGTGCCGTTTCAAAAACTGCATTATCTTAGGTAAATCCTTAGCGTTTTCGGGCATAAACAAGAGATGAAAATGATGTAAAAGCACAACGAAAGCGTATAACTCTAACTCGTGCATTATTTTGCATAATCTTATATTAGCAATGAATACCTCACAAAAAATCGGCTCTTTGAAAAACTTAATCCAATTTTTAGTATGATTAGTCACAAAATACTCTGCTCCTTCAAAATATATTCTTTTTTGCGATTTATGCCCCATGTAACTTAAAATTATTATCTTAATCTTACTTTAAAATTCCCCTTTTTTCAAGCTTGATTAAAAGCCCATCTTATTATAGAATGAAAGTAATTATCCTTTAAATTGCACCTTAAAACAAATATTTTTAAGAGAGAAACAAAACAAAGGAGAGCCGCCATGAATATTATTCAAGAAAGTTCAAAATGTTCTGGCATAAAACTCAAAATCCAGAACAAGCAGGGCAAGGAAATAGGCAGAGCCTTTTTGTATGTGATGTACAATGATTTACACCTTCAGCCATTTGGTCTTATTGAAGATGTGTTCATTGTCAAAAAAATGCGCGGCCATGGCCATGGAAAAGCGCTTGTGAAACAAGTAATTGAACTAGCAAAAGAAAAAGGTTGCTATAAGCTAATTGCTACCAGCCGACATTCACGATCAAAAGTCCACAAACTCTATATCAAATTGGGTTTTCACGACCAAGGAACAGAATTCCGCTTTGATTTTTGACTTTACGGGACGCAAAAAAATTACTCCCACCCCTGTCTAAAAGGAGGAACTTATCATGAAAAAGCTGAAAAAAATCAGGTTTGCCCTTTACTTCCAATGGCACAAGCTAAAGGAATGGATTGCAAAAACCAAAAGGTTGATTTGGAATAGGGGGCTATTGCTTTGGTGGTACTGCCTCTGGGTAAGAAAGAGTGAGTTTCACCACTCTCTCAGCATTGATACCGATGCTATGATTGGCATGAGTCAAAAACAGCGAGACGACTACCTCAATGAATTGGATAGGCGTCGACAAATCGCTCATGAAGGAGACCCTTAGCTTACAGTTTAAACCAGGAAAATTTAACTAAGGAGGTGTCTGACGATGATGCCTGAAATAGTGCAGAATGCATGTATAAGCGATGGAAACAATGGTCTAATATTAGTTCAACCAGGAGACAGGGTAGCACTTCTTCCCACTCTTTTTGAAAGACGAGAGGGCAGATGCGACATATACAGAGCTAAGGATGATTTCATGCTCTTGAGAGAGTGGCTAGGTGAAGACCCATTTACTATCTCATGGATAGGCAAGTGGCCATGTGGCAAAATCGTGTTGTATCTTAATGGGACAAAAGTAAATGAGCCAGAAGTAGATGCCAAGAACTTCTATAGAGATGATCCACGTTTAGAAAAAAGAGGGGAAAATTAAAAAATGGGGAGATGACCTTATCTCCCCTTTTCCTAAAAGTATTTGTTAAACTTACTAAATAAAACCACTAAAAACACCTATGCGCGAAAAATTTAAAGACATTAGTCAATCTCCAGAGGACCAAGAAAAAAAATTAGCCCAGGAGAATTTTAATAATTGGAATGAAGCTCTTTTGACTGGCGATCCCAAGAAAGTGGCGGCCCTATATTATGAAGATACTACTTTCCTGCCAACGCTTTCAGAAGAATTTAAAATTGGGCAAAAAGGCACGGAAGAATATTTTAAACATTTTCTGGAAAAAAATCCTTCCGGAGAAATCATTAAAGATGAAGTCCAGACTATTTCACCTGACAATTATATCCACTCGGGTATGTATAATTTTGAAGTTGGCCCAGAAGGCAAAAGAGAAACAGTGGAAGCCAGATTTACTTTTGTTTGGCAAAAAGACAAAAGTGGAGAATGGAAAATAATTCACCACCATTCATCAGTTAAACCAAAAAGTTAAAAATTAAATTGCTTTATTATTTTATGAACCAAAATTCAAAATCTCCCATTCAAAACTTTTCTGGCTTAGGCATTGCGCCTACTCTTATGGAAACACTGGCCAGATTAAATTATAAAATTCCCACTCCTATCCAGCGCCAAGCCATTCCTATTGCCTTGCAAGGTAAAGATCTGGTTGGCGTGGCCCAAACAGGCACAGGCAAGACTCTGGCTTTTGGCCTGCCCATGATCCAGCGCCTCAATCAAGTTAACGGCCAAGGACTAGTTGTTTTACCTACACGCGAGCTGGCAGTCCAGGTTGATGAAGCCTTGCGCAAAGTTGGCACAAAATCTGGCTTGCGCACAGCTGTCCTTATTGGCGGTACTCCAATTTATGCGCAAATCCAAGCCATCAAACGTAGCCCGCATATTATTATTGCCACACCAGGCCGACTCAATGATCATTTACAGCAAAGAACATTAAATTTTAAAAACGTTAAGATTGTAGTGCTTGATGAAGCTGATCGCATGCTGGATATGGGCTTTGCCCCGCAAATTAAAAAAATCTTTCAGGAACTGCCAGCGAATAGGCAGACAATGCTTTTTTCAGCAACAATACCACAAGAAATCATGAAAATGGCTACAACCTACCTTAAGCTGCCAATCAGAATAGAAGTTGCGCCTACTGGTACAACCGCTGAAAATGTGAGTCAGGAAATTTTTATTATTCCTAAAGATGCGAAAACCCGTTTGGTAGATAAACTTTTAGAACAATATTTAGGTCCCACTCTTATTTTCACCAGGACAAAACACGGAGCAAAAAAACTCACTCGTTCAATTCGTGATATGGGGCATACAGCTGCCGAGATTCATTCTAACCGCTCTTTAGGTCAACGTCGCGATGCCTTACAGGGCTTTAAAACAGGTAAATATCGTGTTTTAGTCGCCACTGATATAGCGTCCAGAGGCATTGATGTGACTGGCATTGAACTGGTGATTAATTTTGATTTACCAACTCAGACTGAAGATTATGTGCACAGAATCGGACGTACTGCCCGAGCCGGTGCGAGTGGCCATGCAATATCTTTAGCTACACCAGATCAGCGCCGAGAATTAAGATCTATTGAACGCTTGATTAAAAAAAATCTGCCAATTTCTCCAGTACCAGTGCTTCCACCAGCCCGCCAACCAAAATTTCATCCAGAAGAAGAGCATGGTTCAGCCAGATGGCAAAAACCCCAAGGCTCAAATTTTGGTCGCCGCCGACGTCCGTTTGGCCAACAGCGACAAGGAAATAGACGCAGACCAGGAAGATATCGCAATAACTAAAACTATTCATTTATAAAATGTACTATCTTTATATTCTTAAATGCGCTGACAAAACTTTGTACACTGGCATTACTCTTGATTTAGCGCGCAGAATAAAAGAACATAATTTCTCTAAACTCGGCGCTAAATATACTCGCGCTCGCAGGCCAGTTGAGCTGGTCTATTCAAAAAAATTCCGCAGTCGCTCCACTGCTTCTCGGGCAGAAGCAAAACTAAAAAATCTGACCAGGGCTGAAAAACTTAAAATTATTGCCAAGAATTAATTTTTTCAATATGGATTTAATTTCATTATTTACTTCAATTCGTGATATCCCTTATAAAATCCCTTTGCAATGGAACGAGGAAAATAATTGTTGCAGTGGCAAACACGAAAAATTACTTAACTTACTGACAGAAAATAGCTACGAAGCCAGATATCGTGTTTGCGTTTTTTTATGGAGCGAACTGAATCTTCCTGCTGAATTAAAAAAGATTCCTCACGACGATGACTGTACCCATTCTTACTTAGAAATAAAAATAGATGGAAACTGGAAAATCTTAGATGCCACTTGGGATAAGGGTTTAAAAAACTTATTCCATATTAATGAATGGGACGGAAAGTCCGATACAGAAATTGCGGTAAAACCCACTAAAATTTTCACGCCACAGAAAAGTTTAGAAATTGTAAATAATCAAAGTAAAGAAGTCATCAATAAAGATTTAAAAATTAATGGTAAATTCTACAAAGGTTTTAATGAGTGGCTAGCTAAAAATAGAATATAAAAATTTATGGAAAACTTTGAAAATAATTTTCAATCTCCCATGCCAGAAGTTAAAAAATCCGAGAAATTAACCAGAGAAGATGTCATTGGCAGGATCAAAAAGAATGAAAACTTAGAAAATTGTAATTTGCTGGGACTTGATTTATCAGGTTTAAATTTTGAAGGCAAAAATTTTCGTGGGTCTGATATTCGAGGCGTAAATTTATATGATCAAACGAAAAAAGAAGGCGCCAACATCAAAAACGCTGATTTTACAGACACTGTTATTTCTGATTATTCCCTAGACACTATTTTTGCCCGCGTTAATGCCGAGGGAGCAACTTTTGGTTTTACGGAAAATTTAGATGTCAAAAGAAAACGCCAACGTGAAGCCGGTAAAATACCACAACCAGAGGACTTTAGTGGTTTTTTTAATTTTGTCGGCACTGCTGGTAATTTTAAAAAAACCAAATGGCTAAATGCTGATTTTGGCGGCGGCTCAGGTTGTGAAGCACTATTCCCAATGGCGGATTTAAGCGAAGCAGAAATATCGTGCTGTGATTTAAATCAAATTGATTTTTCCGAAACAAAAATTGATAAGATCAAAATTATTGACCCAGTTACGCTTGAAGGAATGCAAATAGCCGCCAGCCAAATTGAAACCATAGTTCAATCAATCCAATTAACAAATAAAGCAGCCCAAGCTGAATTTCTAAAAGAAGTAAAAGAAAAAGGGCCACAAAAAGCACTAGAAGATTTTTTTGAAATAGCGGTTATAGAAATTAAAGATTAACTATTAGACGAATTATGGAGCAACAAAAAACATTTGAAAACTACTTAATTTCTATCTAAATATGAAAAAAGAGAATGGAAAAATTATTGATGCCGGTTCCCGATTTGAAGAAGCAAGGAAAAAAGCAGATGTTAAAAAAGTGGCAGAAATACTAAAAGAAAATCTTCAAAAAGATAGCCTTGAAGTTATTGATCCCAATGAATTTTTTGATGCAATACAACAAGTAAAAGAAGCCCCTTTAATGCCTTTTATTCTTGCGGCTAAAAATTGTGTTGCGAGAGTAAGGCCAAATCTTTTGAGAGATGAAGATATAAATTTAGATAATCTTGAAGAAAAAATTAATAAAATTTATGGCAAAAATGGAGAAGAAGAAACCGAATTGATATTATATTCTCTTAAACAAATTTTAAAGCATGTGGTTTATTTTTTAGAAACCAACCCTGATGAAGAAGAGCTGGACAACACAATTAAATCTTTAAAAATACTATTATCCGGTAAATGGTACGATCAAAAATAGTTATATTTATTTTGAAATATTTAGGCACCTATTTACTGCTATTTTTTTCAAATTATCAAGACAAATTAATCATTGACATTCTCTCAAATTTACCCTATAATAGCTATATAATCCCACTTGTTAGGGATTTTTAGTTTAGAGAAATACGTAATATGAAATAGGTAATAAGGATTGGATAAATTTATAAATTAATATTCCTATCCATATTACATATTACTTATTTCTTATTACCCAATTTACGCCGCCATCGTCTAGTGGTTAGGACACCAGGTTTTCATCCTGGTAACAGGGGTCCGATTCCCCTTGGCGGTATTAGTTTAAAGAACAACCAAATTTTAGGTTGTTTTTTTAATTAAGATCCAAAGAATCTTGACATTTTTAAAAATATCTGCTAATCTTAATTATTCAAACTTAAAAAAGGAGGTGATAATCTTGCTTTTGCCCAAAGATGATAAGCCCGTAGTGTTTGAGTGCCAGGTTTGCCATGATAAATTTAGTTCCTCACTCGAGGCATTACAGTGCCCTGAAATTCATGGCTATCCTAAAGAAGCTTTTAAGCTCAATGACAAAGTAGAAGTAATAGGAGGCAAAGATAAGGGTTTTGTAGGTGTAATCTCTAATATCAACTATGCAAAACCTGGTAATCTTAATAGAGAACCGCATTCGGTCCTATACACGATTAGGGGTAATGAAACAATAAATAATCATAAGGTAAATTCCGATAACCGCATTGTTTTTGGGCACGCTACTGCCAGAGCAGGAGAAATAAAACTATGCGACTAAGCCGATCTTTAAATCCAATGAGATCGGCTTTTTACTTGCTAATTTTAGGATATTTGCTATAATTCAAATAAGAAATCTATTTATTTGTCAGCGCCGGCCGGTCAAATCAGATCGGCTTTTCGTATTGACAAATTCATTTATTTATGCTATTATATAGACTATGCAAAACTATATAATCCTAATTCAAAATTTACCCCCAATTCCTATGATTTTTAGACAATTTAATCTAAAATTTCTTAAGATTTCCCATAATCTATTAGAAAAATCAATCGTATTCTTGCTAATTTTAGCAATAATCTGGCAATTTGCCTTCCCAAGGCTAACTTCTGAGGCTCAAACCTTAGATGCAAAATCACTTGCTGAGGTTAAACAAGCTGAATTTCAGCAAAAATTAGGCCAACTAGTCAGAACAGTAAATGTGCCAGTCACAGCTTATAATAGTTTACCAGGTCAAACTGACTCAACTCCCTGTTTAACAGCTAATGACTTTGATTTATGCGCAAATAACCAACAAAATGTGATTGCTGCTAATTTCTTGCCATTTGGCACAAAAGTTAGATTCCCTGATTATGATCCTAATACTATTTATACTGTCCAAGACAGAATGAATGCGCGCTATTCATATCGCGCTGATATCTGGATGAAAGACATAGCACTCGCAAGACAATTTGGTATAAAAACCTTAAAGATGGAAATTTACAAATAACTCTGTCTCTGCTCTTAACAAAAAAACTCCGCGTCATTAAATGAGCGGGTTTTTTTGTTGAAGCTAAATGAATGTTTCCCCAGTTTTGACTTATTAACAGCTGATTTTTTGTTTTCGTGTTATAATTAACTTAATAAATGATTAACAAATTATGAAATTGATTAGCTTTAAGGTTTATTTGTTAACCAAAGCTTTTAAAGGAAAAAGTCTCTTGGTTTTAATTTTTGCAATTTTTGTTGCAATTTTTTGTTTGCCTAAAATTTCATCCTGGGCATATTTTGATTTAAATACCAATGACTATTTCCGGCAAATCCAAAAAGTTGTTAGTTTTGACACAAAAGATAAGCCTGAAATATTAAGGCTTTATGTTACTGCCTATGCGAGTGTGTCTGAACTGACTGATAACACGCCCTGCATCTCTGCCAGCGGGTATGATTTATGCAAACATAATGTGGAAAATGTTGTAGCTGCTAATTTCTTGCCATTTGGCGCAAAAGTAAAATTTCCAGACCTGGATCCTGACAAAGTATATACTGTTGTTGATCGGATGCATGAACGCTATAATAGCCGCCTGGATATTTGGATGAACTCAATTGAAAAAGCTAAAAAATTCGGCTTAAAAAAATTAACAGTTGAGATTTATAAAGATTAAATTCATGACCTTAATTGACCGCCTCCTTACTAAAAGATATAACTCGTTAAAAATAATGGTTCTTGGAATCGTTATTTTTTTTATAATTATAATTGATATCTTTACAGTATTTTATTTTCACAAATCAATCAGCAATGCGATTTTTGATGTTTTGGCAAGTTTAATTTTGACCAGCTTTCTGATGGCGTTAGTTTTTTACATTATAGACAAAAAAGAAAAACAGCAAACAGCCCAAATTGAACAGCTAACCGAAGCCTACCAGTATATTGGGCAAATTAATAGAAAAATTGATGCCTTGTTAGAACTGGACATTGCTTCTTTGGATCAATCAGCCCACCGGCCCATTCATGAAACTGCTTCTGGCATTTTTAAACAATTAATCACCCTGCTTGGAGCTAAAGCAGGTTTTTTACATCTTAATCCGCCGCTGGAATTTAAAATATATATAGATCAACAAAAAAATTCTGAGGTAAAAAACGCTTTGGAAATTTTAGCCCGCACTGGTGCTAAAGAATTTAGACATAGCCAGGGGGCAGCCAACGAATTATTTTTTAAGGAACTCGGCTTAACCGAAAATCTGCTGAAAAAATATGATTTTGTCATTAAGCCGGTTTATATGCACAAGCGGGATATTGGCATTATGTTATTATTATTTAAAAAAAATCAGCCGTTGGAAGATCGCGATTTAAATATTATCCGCGTTTTTTCTTTTTATCTGGCTTTGAATGCCACTTTTAAGCCCGACTTTTCATCTTCTCAGACTTGAAAAAACTCTTTAAAAATGTTAAGCTAAAGAAAACTTACCCAGGGTAAGTTTTTATAATCTCGGCCAGATAGCTCGTCTCGGCTGGGCAGACAAGCTTTTCTGTTATTATAAAATTACATCCGAGCCGAAGCCGGGTAAGGCAGAGGTCTGCCGGCCTCCGCAAATTAAAATTATGGCCTGATAGCCAAGTAGTAAGGCAAGGGTCTGCCTGCCTTCGCAAATTATGGTCTGGTAGCCAAGCAGTAAGGCAGAGGTCTGCAAAACCTCTATACATGGGTGCAATTCCCATCCAGACCTAAAGACGTTGTTTGCTACGGCAGGTCAAAATCTAAGGTCCTCCGTAGCTCTTAGAGCGTAGGAGGACAAAACCCTTATGCGTGGGTGCAACTCCCACTCAGGCCTCCATGTAAATTTGCTTCGGCCAGTCAATATCTATTTAGATCCTCCGAAGCTCCGTAGGAGCGAAGGCGGACAAAACCTCTATGCAGAGTGCCTGCCCTCCATAGTTTTAACGAAGGAGGGCAACTCCCACTCAGGCCTAAAGCGTTAAATATTTTTGGTAGCTCATCTGGGCTAAGATAACTTTTATAAAGTTATTATGACGGAAAAATTTGTTCTCAAAGAACAACCTCAAGAAAGCATTATTACCAGAGATAAAATTGAAGCCCCGCCTAATTTTGTCAGTGTTTTTCATGAGACAAAAATCGAATTTCTGCCACCGATTAATCAAACCGGCTTAAAAGCCAGGATTGAATCAAAAGGCAAGGGCAGGAATGAAGAAATGAAGAAAAGGAATAAATTGATAGACCAGTATCTCCCGGAAAATTTAAAAAAACTAGGCCTAAGCCGCAATAATATCTACGCCTATCCCTTTTTGGAGCGTGGCCATGGCCTGCTTGGCGCAGATAGAAGATTTATAAAAAAAGGTGACTTTGCTATTGGACAGGAATTTACAGCTTTTTCAGAAGGTGCGCGATATATATTAAAAGAAATGGGCGTAAAAACACTGGCAGAATACAAAGCAAAAGTTAACGATCCTGTTTATCTAAAGAATAAATATCCGGGTGAAGTCCTGGAAATAAAAGTTGACCCGGAAAAATGCTATGTGGGTGACTTGGAGTATATTGTCAGAATACAAGACTTAATGGATCGCGGCTGGACCAGAGAAGATGCAGGAGAAGAGCAGGCTAAATATTACTGGCAGAAATTAATTACGCTCAAAGATTTTTTAAAATGGTACAGAGAACCTGAATGGGCTGAAGATAACAATAATATTAAAAATGCCGAAGATTTTAAAGAAGAGATTTATTCTGCTTCAGATTACCATTTACTAAAAGGCGCGCCAGATAATTTGCCGGAAACAATCTATCATCCTGAGATTTTAATTCCCGCTGACATTCCCCAAAAACATATTAAATTAGTTCAATAAGCATGCGCCCAAAATTTATTTCTTAGAAATAAAAAAACGCCTAGATTTTTTTCTAGGCGTTTTTTAAAATTTAATTCATTTTTTTCACCTCTTTCATTAAAAAATTCCCAATATATTTATGGATTGGCACGCCCGTAACTCTTTCGTGTATAAATAAACTGCAGGCCGTATTAATTTCATTTAAAATAAAATTGCCCCTTTTATCCTCAAAAAAATCAATAAAGTTAACTTGGGCTTTAAATGCTCTGGCTGTCTTTTCCGCCAGTTTTTTTAATTTATCGCTTTCGGGAATGTATTTTTTTATCTTAGGGTTAAGGCAAACACTGCATTTCCAGCTCTGATTTGGCATATCATAAGTATAAGCATTATCTAGTGCCTTATAATCAATTACAATAACCCTGATTAACTTTGTGTATTCAATAAATTCCTGAACCTGGATATTCTCGCCAGGCACAATATTAACCTTTTCAAGCAATTCTTTTTCAGTAATATTAGAATCAATTTTTTGACAAAAAACACCTTGTCCCTGGCTATGGATTGGTTTTAAAACTAAAACTTTGTATTTGGCTAACAGCTTTTTTATTGTTTCTAAATCTTCTCTTTTGACCTTGCGCGTTCTGGCTGCGGGAATATTATTTTTTGCCGCCCAGGCATTAGCTTTATACTTATTACTAGTAAGTTCTAAAGTTTTAACAGAATTAATAATTTTAAAACCCATGGCTTCAATTTCAGCTAATTTTTTATTGGTAATCCTACCGGCTGTGCGGGAATGAATTAACGTATTGCCTGGCATTAAATTGTATTTTTTGATAACTTGCTTTAATTCCCCGCGACGGGCAATATAACAATTAAACCCCTGCCTTATTATATGCTCCTGAATCTTGAACGCATATTTAAAACCCCTTTTTGTCCTGACAATAATTATATTCATGATTTTTAAAATAAATTTTTATAAATCGTCTTAACTATCTGCAAATATTTAGGCTTTAATTGCCCATTACTTTGTAAAATATTTCTCTTAAACAAAGCGTGCGTAATACGAGCCAAACGGCTCCATTTTTTTATTATAGTTTTCTTTTTAGGCACTCCATCAACTAAAATAAAATCATTATCGCTTTTTAAATCATCGTAAAAGATTGCCTCTTTTTTAAAAATAATCGTTTTATTTTTAGGGTTAAAATTATAAACTCCGACTTCCAGTTCGTTTTTTACAATTAAATCGTAATCTTTGGTATTGGATAAAACAAGGTGACTGCCAGAAATTGGCTTTTGATACATTTTATTTAATTGGCTTACATTAATCTTATAAGGAATATCCAAAAATTCTAAAAAATGAAAAAAATCCATGGGAATAATTTTATATTTCAAATGAATCATGGATAAAATGGGAAACGCCCCAGTATAACGCGCATTACATTCAACCAGATAAACTTTATTGGCTTTTTGATTAACAATCAAGTCAATGCCAAAAATTCCTTTATAGCCTTGCTTGTACATATGCTTGCCCAATCCTTGAGCAATCACTTGTGATTGTTTAACAATTTTGGCATTTAATTCTGACCCAAAAACATGGCCGCAAAAAAGCCCGTTGCCTTTCTTGGGAGAAATCACTTGAGGTATATCAATAATCTGCCTTTGAATTTTAGAAACCAAAGTCCCGTACTTAGTAGCGCAACAAGCCACGCTACAGCTTAAACCAGTAATAAATCTTGTAACATTCACTAGAGTTAAAACCTTGCCATGGAATTTCCCTTCTTTAATCTGGGCTTTAAATTTTTTAAACTCTTTCTCATTTTTTATAAATAAAGTCCCTTTGCCGCCGCCTAGCATAAAATCTGGAAGTTGAATTACAAATTTAGGGCCATATTTTTTTCTGAAAAATTTATAATCTTTACTATAAAATTCTGAGAATTCAAAAATATTGCCCGCAATCGGTTTTATTCCTACCTTATCCATAACTTTTCTAAAACTCGCCTTGTTTTCAAAAATTTTATTTACCTTTGACTTATTGGCGATTATTTCTACGCCTAACGGCCTGACAGCATTTTGGATATTATTATTAGATCTGTATAAAAATAAAATTTTCTTTCCTTCAAAGTTAGCGATATAATTCCTCACTGTTTTATTGCGTAAAAGATTATTGGCGTTTGAAAACTTTAATTTTATATTGGGCTTTCTTTTTTTTAAACAAAAAATGTCAGCATATTTTTCCAGAACTTTATTATCCTTTGAATCTTTAAAAGTAATGACTTTAAAATTTTTTAAAAAAAGCCCAGGGAAAAAACGCATAAAGGCAGTCACGCCCACGCCAAAAACAGTCGCTTTGGGATTTAATTTTTTCTCTAAAAATCTGGAGAAATCTTGATAAGTTTTTATATTTAACATGTCTTTATTTTAACAAAAAATATGCCTTTTTAAAAGCAGAAAAAAGTGATAGAATGAAGATGTTACAAATATACAAATCAAATACAAATTATTACAAATATTAATAAGGGTATTATGACAAATAAAGTGATTTATCCAGAATTATCTTATGAAATAGTGGGTGTTTTATTTGATGTTTATAATGAACTGGGTTATGGTTACCAAGAAAAATATTATGACAGTGCTGTGGCAAAGGCCTTAGATTTGAAGCATATCAGATTTAAGCGGCAAGTGCCTTTTGATGTAAAATATAAAGACAATAAAATTGGTAAAGGAATACTTGATTTTTTAATTGAAGATAAAATCGTATTAGAATTAAAAATCGGAAAATATTTTACTAAACAAAGTTTTAATCAGGTAAAAGGCTATCTTAAATCCACTAATAAAAAATTGGCAATCATGGCTATTTTTACTCCTAAAGGTGTTAGGTTTATTAGAATCTTAAATGAAAATAATAAAATTAGTAAAAATGAAACAGAAATAAACCTTAATAAAGTTAGAGAATTATTCAAATATTAATTTGTAAATATTCGTCATAATATTTGCATATTTGTATCATATGCCGAAGGCAAAACAAAAATTCATCCTCATCGACGGCAATGCCCTGGTCCACCGCGCTTTTCACGCCTTGCCGCCGCTCACCACAAAAACTGGCGAGCTGGTTAATGCTGTCTATGGTTTTATTACCATTTTCTTAAAAGCGCTCAAAGACATTAAACCAGAATACGTGGCAGTTACTTTTGATAAAGCAAAAAAAACTTTTCGTGATGAAATTTATAAAGAATATAAGGCCACACGTGTCAAAGCGCCTCAAGAACTTTATGACCAGATACCCAAAATTAAGGAAGTGCTTAAATTATTTAAGGTACCAATTTATGAATTAGATGGCTTTGAGGCTGATGATGTGATTGGCACAATTGCTCACCATGCAGAAGTGAATAAGCCGGAAATTGAAACCATTATTGTGACCGGCGACCTTGATACTTTGCAGTTAATTGATGACAACACTAAAGTCTATTCTTTAAAACGCGGCATTTCAGATACAATTATTTATGATGAAAAAAATGTCATGCAAAGATACGATGGCTTAAAGCCAAATCAAATGATTGATTATAAAGCGCTTAAAGGCGATCCCTCTGATAATATCCCTGGAGTTAAAGGCATTGGCGAAAAAACAGCTATCCAACTTTTAACCCAATTTAAAACTTTGGACAATCTTTACAAAAATATCCAAAGCAAAAAATTCTCTGATTCTGTGCGCCAAAAATTAATTGATCATAAAGAAGAAGCATATTTAAGCCAGAAACTCGCCACTATTGTACTTAATGCCCCGATAGAATTTAAATTAGCCGATGCTAAAATAAAACCTTACGACAAACAGGGCCTGATCAATCTTTTTCAAAATTATCAATTTACCAGTTTGTTAAATAAACTGCCTGGAGAATCAGCGCCAGCCCCAGCTGATGGTTCGACTAGGCTTGCCCTGAGCAAAGCCGAAGGGCTCACCATGACAGCTGGGGTTAATTATCAGACAATTCAAACAGACAAAGATTTAGAAGTTTTCCTTACATCACTAAAAAAACAAAAAGAATTCTGCTTTGATACAGAGACAACCGGCCTGGATCCTTTTAATTCCAAGCTTATGGGCATTAGCTTTTGCTGGCAAGTAGGCTTAGCTTATTACTTACCAATTGCTGAAGTTAAAGGCGAAGGTTTATTTGAAGAAATAAAAATAAATCAGGCCTGGTTAAAAAAATTATCACCCATTTTTGCTGATAAAAAAATTGCCAAGATCGGACATAATCTCAAATTTGATTCTGAAATGTTAATTAATCAAGGGCTGGAAGTTAATAATCTGGCCTTTGATACCATGATTGCTTCTTATGTTTTAAATCCTGGTTCACGCGCTCATAGTTTGGATAATCTTGCTTTTACAGAACTGGGACACCAGATGATTTCCTTTGCTGATCTTACCAATAATAAAAAAACACCCATTACCCAAGTCCCCTTAGCCAAACTCTCTGAATATTCTTGTGAAGATGCTGATTTTACCTGGCGTCTGTATATTTTATTAAGTAAAAAGTTAGAAAGTGAAAAGTTTATCAAGTTATTTTCTGAAATTGAAATGCCTTTAATCCCGGTTTTAATTAGTATGGAACAGGATGGAATTAAAATAGATCCTCAATACTTAAAAATCTTTTCCAAAAAGATTCAAAAATCCATCGATGCTGTTTCTAAAAATATCTTTAAATTAGCAGGCCAGGAATTTAATATTTCTTCACCAATGCAACTCAAAGAAATTCTTTTTGATAAATTACAAATCTCAACTGCTGGCATTGGTAGAATTAAAACCGGCTTTTCTACTGATGCTGCTTCTTTGGAAAAACTCAAAGGCAGGCATAAAATTATTGATTTAATTTCAGATTACCGTGAATTAAGCAAATTAAAAAATACTTATATTGATGCTTTGCCCCAATTGATTGAAAAATCTACTGGCAGAGTGCACACCAGCTTTAACCAAACAATCACTGCCACAGGCCGCTTGTCTTCTTCAGAACCTAATTTACAAAATATACCTATTAAAACCGCCTTGGGCCGCGAAGTACGCAAAGCCTTTATTGCTGAAAAGGGTTATAAGTTAGTTGCTGCTGATTATTCCCAGATTGAATTAAGAATTGTGGCTTCCTTATCAAATGACCAGAACATGATAAAAGCATTTAAAGAAGGCGAAGATATTCATACTATTACAGCTGCTAAAATTCATGGCTTAAAACCAGAAGAAGTGACCAAGGAAATCAGGCGCAGTGCCAAAGAAATTAATTTTGGGGTTATGTATGGCATGGGCGCTAATGGCGTGGCAGCCAGAACTGGAATTTCCCGTGAAGAAGCCCATGAATTTATTGATAAATATTTTGAGGCATTTCCTAATATAAAAAAATATATTGAAGAAACTAAAGATTTTGCCAGAGATAAAGGTTATGTGGAAACACTCTTTGGCCGCCGCAGGTACTTGCCTGACATCCATTCAGGTGTTCCCAACATTGCCGCTGCGGCGGAAAGAATGGCCATAAACATGCCTATCCAAGGCACTGCCGCTGATTTAATTAAAATGGCCATGATTAAAATTCACTCTAAACTCTCTCAAATATCCCCTAAATCAAGAATGATTCTTCAAGTCCACGACGAACTAGTCTTTGAAGTTCCAGACAAAGAAACAGCCAAAGTCGCTGACTTTGTTAAAAAAGAGATGGAAGATGTTTATAAATTCAAATGCCCAATCAAAGTAGATGTGGAAGTCGGCGATAATTGGGGTGAACTCAAATAAAATTGCTAGAGGTTCGGCCTCCAATTTGGAGGCCGAACCTCTACTCCTCCCCATTTGGCGCAAAAAAATCCCTAGTAAATATTATTTACTAGGGAAAGGATTGTACTTAATTTCCATATTATATAGGATGGGAAAGGAAGTAAACTCCAGGCGAATCTGTCTTGGGATCAAAACTTTTGACTTGCTTTGCAAATAATTCAGCAGCTTTATCCAGAATTTTTTTCGACGCCATGGGCAGAACATGCCAGGTTGTTGAACCATCTTCATTCGTCTTAAAAACGATATCACCAAGATATTTATAGGTGCCATTAACATTGCACCAGATGTAAATACCATGCCATGCTTCTGAATTCACAATTCCAGCAACCAATTTTTCGCCGATGCGGATTAATGTTTGATCCTGATTGGAAACTGATTCGATATCCATTTCTACGAATTCACCACTGACGAGTTTTACTCTTTTAGACATTCGATCCTCCTTTTTTAAAAATTACTTTGTACACTTAAGCTGTATTTTTGATTTGAGCGCACTGGGAGGGAGTCTGACCCTCACGGACTCTTACCCTATAGGCAAGTTAGTCCACTAGGTTTGGAACCTAGCGCGTCTCAATTCCGCCACCAGTGCATAGATTACTATTTATCATATTTTCTCAACCTTGTCAATCCCATTCGCGTCATTCGCATTCAAAATATTCGCATAAATTTAAAAAGCCGACAATTTAATGCCAGCTTATGCTTACCCACCGTAGCTCATAGGAGTCCAAATGGGTTGTTGTGTTTATGAAAGATAGAGCCTACTTACGCACACCGCCGAACCAAACTACATTTTCAAATGCACTATTGCTGCCAGCATAACTTCTTCTGACACTAACAATGCGACCGCAACCATCTTCATCTCTATAAAAAATGGCGTAGCCCCAATCTTGGTCTTGGATTTTCCAAAGAGCCATGTTAGGGAACTCATCCGCAAATTCGAGTTCATTCTCATTGACTGCTGCAACCGCATAAGGGTCATAGATCATCCCCCGATTTTTAAACTCTCTATCCAAATCTATAAAGGGGATATAATCCACTTTCCCATTGAAAAGAGTGAAAAATACGACTTCAACATTATCTTTTTTTTGGGTCTCGCATGCAGGCATAGTTCTTAATGCATCGGTTTCCACATATTCTTTCCGGTGAGTGAATGCTATTTCGGCCTTATCCCTATTTTTGATCTCGCATTCGGGTATGGTCACTATCACAATGCTTTCCTTGGATATAACCCGACCAGTAGCATTAATTACTTCTTCAGGTGTACGCGTATAATCAACGGAAACGACCCGTCTGATTCCGCTAAACATGATAGCTGTACCTCATTCCTTTCTTCCGCTTTAAGCGGATATTAAAGCTCATTCTCTGATACCTCGTAAGGCATCGCTTCTATTTATTTAAAAGTTCAATCCGTTTTTCAGCTCATGAAAAAATTTCCTGGGCTAAAGACGAAAGGTGAGTCAGTTCCCATGAGAATATGGCTCACCTAAAATTTTTATTTGAGTTACCGCAAGAGGTGCATAAAACGAATATCTGTAATCAAGGCAAAAATTGAAATTACCATAATACAGATATTAAGGAAGAAGGGTGAATCTGTTACGTGACGGCTACTGAAGCACGAGATAAGTCCCAGGAACGAAAAAAGGATTCCAAACCCTACCACCACAAAAACAGATAACAAGATTATTTTCGCGAAGAAATCTAAAATGAACATTTTACTACCTCCTTAAATTGTTTTCAAAAAAACTTTATGCGCGGGAAAGGCACCTTTGCGCCCTCCCGCACACTATTGAAACCTCCAGATTTCAATAACTCTAATCTTAGCATATTTTGGAGGTTTTGTCAAGACTTACGGAAATTGCTGATTGTGCTAAAATAAAGCTACCGCTGAAATAAGAAATAAGTAATATGTAATACGGAAAGGAATATAAATTATATTTAAATAATCTTCCCATCCGTATTTCTTATTACCTATTACGTATTACTGCATTTTCATATACAAACCTATGATAATATTTTTATACGGTGAAGATACGTATAGATCAAATCAGAAACTCACCCAAATCAAAGCCAAGTTCCTCAAAGAAGTTGATAGTACTTCTATGAACTTAACCACCTTAGACGGTGCCAAGCTTAAATTTGAAGAATTTAACCAGCAGGTCAAAGCCAGCCCGTTTTTAGCGCGCAAAAGAATGATTATTATAAAAAATTTAATTTCTGAAAATAAATCCAAGGAAATCCAGAAAGAAGTGGTGGAACTTTTAAATTCAACTGACCAAAACGCTAAAGACGAAAATATCCTGGTTTTCTGGGAAAGCGCCAGCCATTCCAAAACCAAGGGCAAAGACGCGCTTTGGACACGACTAGCCAAAGAAAAACTGGCTGAAGAATTTGAGCCCTTAAGACCGGCCCAACTTAATGCCTGGGTCAAAAAAGAAATTGAAACGCAAGGAGGCAAAATTGATAACCAGACCATTGCTTTATTAGCCGCCACTGTCGGCAATGACCTCTGGCAAATGGCCAATGAGATTACTAAGCTCACAAATTATTGCCAAACCAAGCCGATTACCGCTGCTGACATTGAAAATCTGGTCAAAGCCAAATTTGATGACAATATTTTTAATTTGGTTGATGCCTTAGGCAATAATAATAAAAAACTGGCTTTTAAATTAATGTCAGACCAATTTAATTTGGAAGCTGACGAAATGTATTTGCTTTCCATGCTAATTCGCCAGTTTAGAATTTTACTGGAAATTAAAGATTTAATAAATGAGCATCCTAAAATTACCAAAGATTTAATTGCTAAAGATTTAAGCATTCATCCTTTTGTAGCTCAAAAAGCATTATGGCAGGTTAAAAATTTCACTTTTGCTAAGCTTAAACAAATTTACCAGCTCCTTTTAGACCTTGACTTTAAACTCAAAACCTCCCAATCAAAACCCAAGGTTCTTTTTGACCTCTTTATCGCCCAAATTTAAATAAAAAAAAAGAGGCTGAATTTTATCCAGCCTCTGTCAAAATTTTCTCCAGATCCACGATCTCAAACGGCTTTTTAAAAAACTTCACGTTTACCGGCAAATTATTAGGACGCTCATCGGAAATTAATACGACTTTAGCCGGGCATTTTGAACAAGACTCATGATTTCTAAGCGCATTAATCAAGTCAATGCCGTTCATCACAGGCATGTTAAAATCTATGATCAGAGCGTCAAATGGGAATCGTCCGGCCATAAACATAGCCAGCTCAATGTCTTCTGTTGCAAAAACATCGTGACCCAAATCTTTTAAAAAATCTGGGATAGAAATCCTCACCCCTTCATCATCATCAACAAATAGAATTTTCACCATTTCCTCCTTAGTTGATTGTGTAAATATAATATTACCACATTATAAGAAAAAAGAAAGAGGCTCATTGAGCCTCTTTTTTAACCATGTCTTTGAGTTTATCCAATTCGTTTTTATCGCAATAGTCAACTCCCTCCTGAAGTTTAAAAATTTCGCGTGGATGAGTTGACATCAGAATGATGCGCATTCCTGCAAATTGCGGATCTGCCAGCACATGTTTAATTAAGTTGAGCCCGTCCATAACGGGCATCTGATAATCCGTGATCAGCAAATCAAATTTTTCCTGCTCTAATTTCTCTAAGGCTTGCTGACCATTTTCAGCCTCAACAATTTCAAAATCTTTCTTAGGCCGTAAAAGCCACTTGATTGCGTTGCGCATACGCTCTAAATCATCTACAAGCAATATTTTCATACTGCCTCCTTTGTAAAATTATCTACTAGTTTAGCATATCTAGGCGATTTTGTCAACCACGTCGCTAGCAAGCAGCGTGATTGACCTAGCACTAAACAAAAAAGAGCCTTACGAGCTCTATTTTTGTTTATTTTATTCTGATTTTTTCTCTTCTTTTTTTGCAGCGCTTCCGCCTTTCTGATGATATTTAACCAAACGGGATAATTTTCTAGCTACCATGTTTTTCTTAAAAATCTTTTTTTGCGCTGCTTTATCCAGCTTTTTCTGCGCCTCTTTAATCATGGCCTCAACCTTGTCTTTGGCTTCATTTTTATCAATGGCCTTATGGATTTTTTTGAGCAGGGTTTTAATATCCTCGCGAATTGCCAAATTATGAGCTGATCTTTTTATACTTTGGCGCAAGGATTTCTTTGACTGTTGTTTAATTGGCATAGATGAATTCTGAATTATGAATTATGAACTATGAAATGAAATACAGATTACAGATAGTTACAGATATGCTGATTTAGTGATTTGTAAATCTGTATATATCTGTAATCTGTAGTATTAAAGAAATGGTATCAGATTATTATTATGAAGTCAAGGATTTAAGTCTGCGGTTTATCAATTTCTAAAAGTTCAATTTTTGTTTCCTTGCCTGTAATTTTAGTTACATCCTTATCTATTTTTTTAAACTCTTTGGAGGCAGAATTGTACATATTGACTGTTGTGCCCAGATTGTTGCCTAATTTTTTCAGATATTCATCATAAGCCAGTAAATGCTTTTGCAAGTCTTCAACTTTTTCCCTGATTTCCTGGGCTGATTTTTCAATTTGTAAAGCTTTTAAACCTTGCAAAACAGTCTGCAGATAAGCAAAAAATGAAGTTGGTGAAGTTATTATCACGTGTTTTTCTTTAAAAGCATATTCAATTAAATCGCGCGTATTAACTTTAATCGCCCCGACCTGGTTAATCAAAAGATCGTAGTAAATTCCTTCGGATGGAATGAACATAAAAGCAAAATCCATTGTTTTCTCACTTGGCCTGATATATTTGGAAGTTTCGTCAATCCTGTTTTTCAAATCCTGCTTAAAAAGTTTTTCTAATTTTTCGCGTTCTGCTGGATTTTTTTCTTCCACAATCTTATTATAATTTTCCAATGAAAATTTAGAGTCAATGGGAATAACCTTGTCTTTAACAAAAATTACCGCATCAACAATCTCCCCATTTTTAAATTTATATTGCATTTGGTAAGAAGCCGGCGGCAAAACATTTTTTAGCAATGTTTCCAGAAAATATTCGCCTAAAATACCGCGCTGTTTGGGATTGGTCAAAATATTTTCCAAACTCTGCAATTGCTCGGCAAAACCCATCACCTGTTTATTGGTTTCCGTAATCTTTGTTAATTGCTCTGTCACACCCTGAATTATTCTGGAACTTTGCGCGTGCTGTTCCTGAATTGTTTTGTGTGTATTATTTAACCCGTCTCCCAAGACTTTATTAAGTTCATTTATCTGATTTTGCAGCAAAACCAAAGACTGGTCATCTTTTTTCCCTTGACTTGTTTTGTTCAGCATAAAAAGAATGGCTGCAAAACCAGCTATAATGACTAGTAAAATTATGATTGAGAATAAATCCATAAATTTATATAATTATTCCTATTTTATCAGCAAATGTCCAAAAGAGCAATCACCCCTTAGATCTTGACAAACCAAAAATTTTTTGATAATCTAGACAATGCTCGGAAAACACCGGCGTACTGGGATTTTAAGCAAACCGGGTCTGAATCAATTATGAATCTGATCAGAGTAATTTATCCAAAAATTCTGGTCAAATTCCCTCCGGTTGGTTTGTGCCTCGTAAACTTAAAATTCTGTAGAGTTGGGCTCTACACCAGTGTTAAACCCAGTTGTAGTGTAACTCGTTTGGGTGCGAGTGGCTAGCAGCCGGACACTGCAATGGCTTCGAGCTAGGAGCGCATTAAATTGCGCTCCTTTTCAATTAAAAAAAGAGGTTATAATAGCCTCTTTTTATGATAAATGGTCATTATTCCAAAAATACTGCAGAAGAAATAACTGTTGTCCAAAGCCCGTCTTTATTGCCTTCAGCTGATTGTGTTATGCTTGATGTTCTAAAAATATAACCACTGGCTAAATACTCTTCTTTTCTTTCATCATAGGCTTTATCAGGATCAAATTGAATGCCTAAAGTTGTGGCTAACATGGTGGCGGCTAAATCTTCAGCATAATATCCGCACTTTTGGCATGTTTCTCCATGTGAATGATGCTCTGATAAATAACCATAATGTGTCCGATCTTTTGGAATTGCCAAGCCTATTGAAGCTGAAATCAAACGATTTGGTTCATTGGTTTCACTTTTTGCCATAACACAATATGTAATTTGTCCCGGATTTAATAACTCTTTACCTTTATCTTTAGTTATAGTTTGGCAATTTGGAGGGAAAATGCTGGAAACATAAACTAAATTACATTTTTCAATACCCGCATCGCGTAAAGCTAATTCAAAGGATGCTAATCGTTCTTTGTGCACTCCAACGCCTTTTGTAAAAAACATTTTACTTGGTACCATTTTTTTTAATTTTTTAAATTTAAATTAAAAGCTTTTTCAAGGCTCTAACTAAAATTATAAAATATAAAATATAAAAAAACAACAACCAGGGTCTGCCAGTTGTTGATAACTTCGCAAATTTAAATAAAATATTTTTCCCTGCCTGATTTTAAAGTTTCGGCGCACCACTTTAATTCTGTGAAAAATATTTTGCAACGTGCCAAATAACTTTTATCAATTAAATTTCCTTTTGAGTCAAAACAAGTTTTAACATTTGAAAAATATAAATCTTCACGAATTGGCATCATGTGTAATTCAATTGAAACTAAGAGTAATTGTTCAACCATCCTAAGCCCGCCAAGACAGCTGCTTGATACGCCGCAAATTCCTAAGGCTTATGAAAGTATTCTGTGTATTGCAGATCAAGCATTATTTTTATTTCGCCATGATAACCATGATTATATTCTGGTGAAACAATAATTAAGCCATCATCGCATTTAATTATTTTGGCAAATTTTTGGCTTGGACAATTTTCCCTTCACGATTAGTCGCTGCAATTCTAAAATTTTTAACTTTAATCATTTTTTTTCAAAACCAAAAGGCTTGCACTTGTTTCAGTTTGAATTTGGCGGTTTTTATAGATTCGCGACCTTGTTGTGCGGTTCCTAAAATTATTGGGATATACATAAATATCAGCTATCAAGCCTATTACTAATTATTTAATTAATTCTTCAACTTCGTTTTTCCCAGCTGTCAGTTCATCAACTTGTTCAGAATCTAATTTTAAAAGCATGGCCTGAAATTCGCCAACATGTGTTTTTTCCTCTTTAGCAATATCTTGTAAGATGGCTTTGATTTCAGAATTGTTGGTCATGGCAGCCATCTGTTCATAAAGATTAATTGCATCTAATTCGGCAATAATACCTGCTCTTAAAATTTCCTGATCAATTTCAATTTTATTAGATTTGTCTAAATTAATAGGAATTTGTGACATCATAGACTTGTCTAAGTTAATAATAAATTATATGATTAGTATATCTTAATTTTATCATTTATTGGCTAACAAAGAAATATTCAAAAATCTCTTTTGTGAATTTCTTAAATATTTTTTGTACATGCTTTTATTCATTAGATAGTAAATATATTATTGTAATGACAAAATTACCAAAATTATTACTTATTACGACACTTGTTTTTTCCTAAAATTACTTAAATTTTGCTAATAAGCTCAATTTTACATTAAAAATGTTTCACGTGAAACATTTTTAAAATATAGGCTAATATTAGCAATAAAAGTGTTAATTTACTATAAATAAATAAGTCCCTGTAGTTTCCGCCCAAGGCGGATCAGCCTGTCTTGGCCAAGGCCAGGCCTCTGGCTGACAACGGATACACTGACAATTAAATAAGTCCCCGTAGTTCAACGGATAGAACGAGAGACTCCTAAGCTCTAGATAGAGGTTCGATTCCTCTCGGGGACATATTTTGGCCTTATAGCTCTGCCAGCCGGAGTACATTCAGAGTGGGAGAGCTAAAGGGCTCAAGTCCTTATGGTCAAAATATAAAATTTTGCTTTAAAATGAATATGCTAAAATATGCCAAATAAAGAGTCCTTGGAACAACAAAATTTACAATTTTATACATTTGCTGATGGAATTTTTAGTTTTTGGGAAGCAAAAATCAATGATAAGCAAAGCATTATATTTAGGGTAAGAAATGATAGTACTCCGGCAAAAAGGGCTCTGGAAAAGGGTATTTCTAATGGAATTTCATTATATCCAGCTAAAAAAGAACCTGTTCAAAAATGGCTAAATTCTCATCCAGATTATCCAATTATTGAATAAATACGCCAGTAATAGAGCCACCTTCGGTAAAAATTACAATAATATGGCTATTTAGCTCCCACCTATGCACCTTTGGAGCTCCGGCTGGCAGGCAACCCTAAAATGACACCATTTGTGGATGTTTATCCTATTTTTACTAAGGGCAATTAGCTCCAGCCTAAAAGGGCCCCTTTGGGGCTGGTTAGAGCGTACGATTCACACCTGCCTGCCGTAGTATATAAATTCTAAAAATTATTAGCAAATATGGCCATTTAGCTCACACCTACGCATACGCTTCGGCGGGCAGGCAGTTGGCTAGAGCGCTTCATTCACACCTGTCCGCCGAAATTATGGGATTATAGCTCAGTTGGTCAGAGCGTACGGTTCACATCCGTAAGGTCAGAGGTTCAAGTCCTCTTAATCCCAATACTTATGAAGGCGGATTGAAGAGGTCGCAGATTCAAGCCCTGCAATGGCCATACGAAGGCAGGTTCGTAAGGTCACTGGTTCAAACCCAGTATTGCCCACCTTTGTCCTACGAAGCTTTAGACGGTCGGTCTTCGGCCTTTACAGACGGAAGTCGGCTACTGAGCCGACGAATGTCGTTAAGCACAGCCCACAAAACAACATTATTACTTATTACTAATTACTTATTACTAATTTACATGTCATTATCCATTGCTATTGTTGGCCTACCCAATGTAGGCAAATCAACCATATTTAATGCCTTAACTCGCCAAAAGGTTGATGCTCAAAACTATCCATTTTGCACCATTAATCCTAATATTGGGTGTGTTAAGGTACCTGATGACCGGCTTGATCAACTTGCTGTCATGTCAAATTCAGAAAAGATTATTTATTCTACCATTGAATTTACAGATATTGCTGGATTGGTTAGAGGCGCACATAAAGGAGAAGGATTGGGCAACCAATTTTTATCTAACATTAGGGAATGTAATGTAATCTGTCATATTTTACGACACTTCAAAGATGAAAACGTTGTGCATGTTGAACAAAAAATTGACCCAAAATTAGATTTAGAGATTATAAACCTTGAGTTGGCCATGGCTGATTTAGCCCAAATCCAGAAAAAATTAGATTCAATTAAAAATGACCTTGCTTTTAAAGATTTAACTATTCTCCTTAAAAAGCTGCAAGAAAATTTGAATAATAATATCTTAATTAAAGATATTATATTTTCAGATGAAGAAAAAATTAGTATTAAAGAATATAATTTTTTAACTGCAAAACCATGTCTGTATATAATTAACATTGCTGAAACGGATTTAAAAAAAGAAGCGCCTGAAATTTTAAAAGAAATAAATTTAGATTTAAATCCTGATGAAGTTATTTTAGTTTGTGGTAAAATGGAAGCAGAATTATCAACTCTTAGTGAAAGTGAGGTCAAGGAATATTTAAATAACTTACAGATAAAACAAACCGGCTTGGAAAAAATGATAATTGCCGGTTATAAACTATTGGATCTAATTTCTATGTTAACCACGGGACCAAAAGAAACAAGAGCCTGGACATTGACTCAAGGCACAAAAGCGCCACAGGCTGCTGGTAAAATTCATACTGATTTTGAAAAAGGCTTTGCTAGAGTGGAAGTTATTTATTGGCAAGATCTGCTAAATATCGGCAACTGGATAAAAGCTAAAGAAAAAGGTCTTATCAGGATGGAGGGTAAAGACTATGTGATTAAAGATGGGGATACTGTTATTTTTCATTTTTCTAAATAGCTGTGGATAACCAAATTTATATTTTTTATTGAAAATGCTAGAATTTAATTAAGAGAAAGGAGGCATGTCTTTGAGAGAACATTTTAAGTCTAGGGCGCTAATGTATCAAAGACGTAAGTTTCTGGCGAAATTCACCAAAATAAAAAAATGGAGGAGGTAGCAAAAAGATGTACCACATCCGCCATCAAAGACACGAAGAACTGAAACTTATTATGCTGAATCGCTGAAAGGAGGTGATCTTATATCTAAGGGGAAACACCCCTCATCAGGTTTAGCTGGTTTCAAATAAACCTGATGTCCACAAGAAAGGAGGATTGCCTCTACCTTTGCAGAAAAAACACCGCTCCGGATTTATTCGGAGCGGTTTTAATTTTGAATATATTATTTTAAATTTTTTCTAGAATAATTATATCCCGCCAAATTAATTGGTTGGCTCTAAAGTACATTAATTCTTCCTTATTTAATTTTTTAAATCCTATTTGTTCTATTTTATTTATAATATCAAGCTTTGTATTTACATTTCTAAGATGAAATACTGGGAAAATAATCACTATTTTGCCTTGTTTTCTAAGGATTTCTTTAAGTTCCTTAAAAGCCTTTAAATACAGCGAATCTAACACCTTTATAATTGTTTCAATTTGGCTTAAGCTTTCATTGCCTTTAATTGGCGGCCCTAAAAATGGCTCGGTAATAATTGCATCTATGGAATTTGGTTTTATTTTTTGAGTTAATTTCTCAACTGGCAGGCTAAAAACCTGAACATTATTGGTGTTCAGCTGATATTTTTCTTTAAGCCAGTTAAGATTTTCTTTCGTATCCTTAATCGCTTTTTCACTTTTATCACTGCCTATCAGATTTTTATACCCCAAAATTAAGGCCTCCTGCAAAATAGTGCCAGAGCCGCAAAAAGGATCTAAAATTTGCGCATCTTCTTTTATTTGCGCCAGATTAATCATTATCCTCGCTAGCTTAGGAGGCAACATGCCAGAGACCTGATCGCGGCCAGGCCTGGTAAAATCCCTGGCCCCGAATTCTTCAAACGCCTGGACAGCCAAAGTTTGCCCAACCAAAATTTCAGTATCCTTAATTAAAAAACAAATTTCCGCTCCATTCTGAAGTAATTTATTTTTTTTGACTATAACCGATGATAATTCCATTTCTTTAGAAACAACATATCTAGAATTAACATTTTTCTCTTCGCGTAAAATTCTTTTTATTTCCATTGCTACCGGAATTAATTTCTTTTGTAGCTTTTGCAAAGACACTTTTTTGTCTAGCAAGTATAGGCTAAAGCCGAAAAATACTTTGCCTTCGCCAAATTTAATTAAATCAAAAAACTTTTCTTCAAATTTTTCTAAAGAAGAAATCGTGTCTAAAATTTTCCCAATCTTAACTGTTCCTCCCAAACGGTTATTAAGCCAGTTGACATCTAATTCCTTTTCTGTTTCAATAATCAAGACTTTTTCTCCAAATTCTATATTCTTAATTCTAAATTCTTCAAATTCCAAAACAGCTTCAATTTCCGCCTTGGAGAGGATTGGATTTTTGCCTAGGATAAAATAGTATTGCATATAAATTATTATACCATATAAAGAAAAAAGACCGCCTGAATTGTATGGGACAGTCTTTTGTATCAACGGAGCGACCCGCATATTTCCCAGGTATGGAATGAACCTTTAGGAAAAACAGCGCTAGCTTTTAAAAAACGCCACTAACTTTGATTATTGGAAATTGCTTAATTCAAGCCCATGTAAACACCAGGCAAGGGGAGCCTTAAGTGTTATATAACGCCCAGAATTTAAGTATCTTCTTGCGTTATCACATATCCATAAAGGATTGTGGGTCGTACCCCATTTGTCATGGCCATTGCCTAGGCAATTTCCGCAAAGATAGTTTTGTTTTTAAAAAGCGTCCCGCCAACCCCATTTCCGAAGAAACGAGCGCCAGCATTCCTTAATACAGCTCTTCCGTTGATATTTACAGGTTAAATTATCTGCCTAAAAAAGTCAAGAACTTGACGCATTTTTAAACATAACTAATTATGAGTAAAAAAGCTTCCCAAGTTGCATTTTTTATAATAAGATTAAAGTAATTCACTTATAACATATAACTCGTTTCTGATACTAAATCAAGCATTAAAGATGAAGTGTGTGCGCATAGAAACGAGTTGTAAGAAATGCTGAAGGAAAAAAGGTGTCAGCACATCGCACAACACGGGCTATCTGGCTCCGCCAGAGGAAAAATTTCATTTACTATTTATCTTTTCTCTCTTTTATGAATAAATTTGATTTTGTCTTAGAGGAAATTAAAACGCTTACTAAAAATGCAACGGACAAAACTGAGTACGATCATTCGCAGTCGGTTTGGCAGTGGGTTCTAAAACTTAAACCAGATGCGGACATTGCACTTCAAATCGCCGCCCTAGGCCATGATATCGATAGAAGTTTTGAAGACTACCGAAAAATGAAGGCAAAATTTTCGACTTATGATGAATATAAAAAAGAGCACGCCTTATTATCCGCCAAAATAATGTGTGATATACTAAAAAAACATAATTTTGACGAAACCACGATAGACAAGGTTAGGCACTTGATTGAAAATCACGAAATTGGCGGCGAGGGCGATGTTGAAATATTAATGGAAGCTGACAGTATCACGTTTTTTAACGATTTGCCACATTATCGCCAGACACATACTCAAGAAGAGACGACAGACAAAATCAAATTTATGTACGATAGATTGAACGACAAAGCAAAATCAATGGTTAATCAGATAGATTTCAAAAATGCAGAATCCGCAAAATTATTTAAGGAAGCGATAAATAGTAAATGATTTTTTTCTGTCAACGCCCAAATTTCACTTCATTTCATTCAGTGAAACTTCAGATAGCCCGAAACGTTATATGAAACATGCTTTTCTTTTTACGGCTAACCTGCCGGCAGGCAGGCAGGCGCCTAACAATTTTCTTTGCGCGAATCTTGCGCGAATCTTGCGCGAACCGCTATTTTGTGATATAATGCCAGCGTAGTCTAAAAAATCCATACTTCATAATATGTTCAATCCGCAGTACAAGCTAACAAATAAAATTTTAACGAATATTACTGCCATTGCCGAGGCCAAAGGTATTATTGAACGTGCCAAAATTTTACCCCAAAAAGAAATAAAATTGCGCCGGCAAGCCATTATCCGCATGACCCACCACTCTACCGAGATTGAGGGCAATCAATTAAACATGGGGCAGGTAGAAGCGCTTTATGCTAAAAAAAAAGTAGATGCGCCGGATCGGGATGTTTATGAAGTTAAAAATTATTTAAACGCTCTAAAATACATAGAAAAAATTGCAGCTGATAAAAAACCGATATCTGAAAAAGTGATTTTAAAAATTCATAAATTAGTAACGGATAAAACCTTGGCTCCGCAATTTTCCGGCCGCTACCGACCAGGGCCAATTTATGTGGTGCGACGGCAGTTCGGCGTACCGCAAGAAACCCTATATACCGGGCCGGAAGCCAAACAGGTGCCAAAACTCATGGCTGATTTTACTGCTTGGCTTAAAGATAGCGAAGCAAAAGAAATAAATCCGGTGATTGTGGCCGGGATTGCCCATTTGGAACTGGCTGCTATTCATCCGTTTAATGATGGCAATGGCCGTACCGCTCGCGCCTTGGCCACGCTAATGCTTTATCAAAGAGGATATGACTTCCGTCGCTTATTTGCTTTGGAAGATTATTATAATACCAATAGACAAGCGTATTATAAAGCCATTAACGTGGGAAAAACGTATGACGAGCGGCGCACGGATATTACTTCGTGGCTCGAATATTTTATCAAAGGATTTAAAAAGGAAATTGATGAGGTGAAAAATAGGATTTTGCCATTATCCAACCGTCATATTGATGGAAAAATCAAGTCGCAAATTTACCTTACCCCTGAACAACTAAAAATTATTGATTTTTTGGATCAAGTCGGCCGTATTGCCGTCAAGGATGTAGAGGATGTTTTATCCTGCCCGCGCAGATCGGCACAATTGCAATTACAAAAATTGAAAAAGATCAAGATGATTAAGGCAACAGGTAAAGGAAAAAATACTGCTTATATTGCCAATTAAAAGCGATATGGCTACAGTTTGCATTTGCCCATTTAATTCCCCTCCGCCCTTCCCGCCAGAGGCGGACACAGCGTCCAACCTGCCTGCCGGCAGGCAGGAACGGAAAAAGAAAAGTATAGCTGGCTACCCCTTCGACTCCGCTTCGTTCCGCTCAGGGTCCGCCCATATTGTTCGTCTTAAGATAATCAAGATATACTATAAATAACTAATTCAAAACGAACAACATCAGATATCCCGAAACGTTATCGGAAATTTTATTTGCCCTTAATTTTATTTTAATTTTACCCTTTTAATCTAAATTTTAATATGCTAATTAACATACATTTAAATCCCAAAGTAGCTGAAATAAAAGACCAAGAAGAAAAGTTCGATACCCTTATTTCGCCATCAAGCACCGTGGCGACTTTGCTTAATATTGAAAAGGAATTAGGGCGAAATGACATCATTGGAATTGATGAAGCATTTCCTGGCGAAGCTGAAACAAAAAATAAAATCAGAAGATTAATCGAAAACGATATAAGTGAAGGGAAAATTACCGCTCTACTTTTCACTTTATTACTTTACAATTCTGAACGCACGCTAAAATATATTGAAGAATTAAAACATGTATTCGGCGAAAAGATAAAAATTATAATCGGCGGGCAGCTCGTCCCATTGGCGCGCGAAGCATATTTGAAAAATAAAAATATTGATGCGGTTTGTGTGGGCGACGCCGAGAAAATCCTGCCAGAATTATTAAGAGATTTAGAAGTTGGAAATTTAAAAGGAGAATATGCGGGCTGGGTTATGAATGAAAAAGAGAAAAAGTTTTCTGGCGTTTCATTTGATCATTTTTGGCAAATAAAAGAACGAATGGAGACGCAAAAAAAGGAAGTTGGATTTTCTCAGCTTACTATTCAGGGGCCTGGTGGTCCAGGATGCGCTTGGGCAATTTCTAGCATGAAAGGGCCATGCTCATTTTGCTCTTTGCAAAATGTTGAGGTGAAAAGCGAAATGACAATTGAGGAATATTTGGAAAACGAGAGAGTTCTTGAGCAACAATTTCATCCCGACCGTTTTTATGATGTTGCCAATCAATTTATACCATCTGTAAGTCCACATGAAAAAGTTGAATGGCTCAAAAAATATATTGAAATAAGAAAAGCCAAAGGCATAAAAGCTGAAAAATATGCTTATCTAACAGTTCCATCGGTCGATGCTGAAGTTGCTGAATTATTAAAAGAAGCTGGAATTTCAGAAGTGTATTTGGGAATCGACCATTTTAGCGAAGAGGCATTAAAGCAAGAAAATAAGTCATTTCGCAAAAGAGAGACTTTGGAAAAATGTCTAAATGCGCTCAAATCAAATGGAATAAGTTTTAGAGCAGGAATTGTTTTAGGCTCTGCCGAAGAAAGCTTGGAAACTTTAGAATCTGTACGAAATGGAGTAAGATGGATGACAGAAAACTATAGGGATATAATAAAAGCAGTTGGAATTTTTCCAATTGAAATGCTACCAGGCTCGAAAGATTTTGAAAAAATGCGAGAAGCTGGACTTTGTCCTGGATTATTTGTGAAATTTGATGAAAGTGGATACTTATCACGAGATGAGCAAAGAGAAATGACAAATAGCTGGATTGATAGCCATAGCAATGTTTCAGCAAAAGAAGTTAGAGAATTTGAAACAGAAATGTTTGATTATCTAAAAAGCGAAGGTGTGTTTGGTTATAGTGTAGACAGGAAACCAGAGCAGGCCAATGAATTTAAAGGGGTTGAGGGAAAATTAAAATAAAATTGCCCGAATAATACTTGCTATCGCTCGTGAATTAATTTACATCAGCTAACACGGCGTATCTGGCTGCCAGATGACCTACAAAATGAAATATCCATTTTTGACAAAAGAAAAATTGGAAACGCTGAAGGGCTCACTACGAAAGAAGACATTAAAGCAGCAGATCAGATAATTGATAAAGTTATAGCAGAATTGGAAAAAACTTGTTAGTTTATTCCTCCGCAAAATTAAAATATTTTCTAAATCACATAACAACTTCATTTTAAAAATACAAACTTTTTTATCTTTTAATTAGTGCTCTTTTGAGATTTTTGGAAAGAAAAAGCGTCTCCTCATGGAGACGCAATTAGCGGTCTTGGATCGTGAACGTAGGACTGTTTCATTTATACTTTTCCCAGCAGTTGTGTTATTTAACATTTTCCCTCTCAAACTTTTCGAAAAACTCTTTGATCTCTTGAAACTTTTCCTTTTCTTCTGACGAATCCGTCAGAACCTGACCGAGACGAACGAGTTTCATGAAGTCCCTGTCGCAATCCATTGTCCAGTGGTATGCGACAAACGCCGTAAATTTCTTGTCCTTGGCTTGCTCCATGATGAAGTTGAAACCTCCAAGATGAAAAGCCATTATGCCTATCAACTGGCCCTTCCCCTCGTCATCAAGATTCTCGGTGACGATTTTTTTGAAAACATCATAGTCGGCACTGGTGCCGCTTCTGGATTTCCAAAGGGCATCCTTTGCTTTGATTCGAAATTCTTGCCTTTTCTTGAACTCTTCACTTTTTCTTTTTTTTGGGTCTGTTTCATCCATTGCTCTCACTCCTTTCTGATTTCGATTATCTGCCTTTACTAATATATCAATAAGCAACTTGAGATTTTTGGGAAGAAAAATGCCAAAACTGCGTAAATAAGATTGTGTTTAGCAGACATGTTCCAGCGTTTTTTGTTGACAGTCAAGTACGCACGCCTCGCCTTTGCCGATCAGTTTAGAACGCAGTTGAACTCCCAATTCCTGAATGGCAAAATATGATGGGAACTCGTCAACATATTCGTAGTGAGTAACTAGAATAAGCACATCAGCCTCGTCTTTGCGAGAACGAACAAGCTTGAGCGTGCCAGGCAAGTCTTCCCGATGGTCGCATTCAGACCACAGAATCTCGTGCTCTTCAAAACCAATGCCGAGAACTGTACCAAGAACTTCTGCGCTCTCTTTGGCGCGCCCAGCGATTGAGGTGAAAAGAAGCACGGACGATCCATTTATAATTGCCTGTAATTTCTCACCGAGCGCTTTCATTTGATTACGACCACAATCGCTGAGATGAGGACCATAATAGTCTCCATGTCTTACAATTATAAGCGTTTTCATTATTTACCTCCTTATAAATTCAGATTTGCTATAATCTTTGCACTTTTATATAGTTTTGTCAAGAAGAACTTGACGCATTTTAAAGTCTTTGCTAAGATGTATTTACAATTTAAAACACCCTTCCTACGCCCTCCGTAGCTTTATGCGGAGGAGGGCCATGCCCTTGACTTTATTTGTTAAAGGGTAATGAAACCCGATTCCGAGGTTTCAACGGTGCGATTTCTAGTAGCTCTTGCTATTATTTATGAAGTCCCGCCGTCGGGATTTTTTTTAACCACGGATTTTTGCTCACGGATTACACGGATAAATTGGAACTGACTCACTGCAACCTTATACAACCTCATAAAACTTAATATAACTTAACATAACCTAACAAACCAACTTATGACCGACGAACAACAAGACGAAAAACTTTCACCAAGACTAGATCATTATGAATTGCTTTACATTCTCCCCATGTCTTACACGGCTGAGGAATTAAAGCCGATTGTAGAAAAAGTCGCCTCCTTGATCAAAGAAAATGAAGGCACCATTACCAAAGATGACGATTTAGGCAAGCAAAAATTATCTTACACCATAAAACACAATAGCCATGCTTATTATCTGCTTTATGAATTTGATTTGCCTAAAGCAAACTTACAAAAACTTAACCGCGCGCTTAGTCTGAGCAACGAAGTTTTGAGATTTATTATTGTTAAGAAAAAAATCAAAACAGAAGCGGAAATTATCAAAGAAAAAGAATCTCAGGAAAGATTAGCTAAGAGAAAAGAAAAAGAAATAGAAAAAATGAAAGCTGCCAAAGAAGAGGTTAAAGAAAAACCAAAGAAAGAAACCGGCAAAGAAAAAATCAGCCTTGAAGACCTGGATAAAAAGCTTGATGAGATCCTTGACACAAATAAACTATAAAACTAAACGACTTTACAACTTAACAACCTTACAACTTAACAACATTCCTAAATAATTTCATAATTCATATTTCATAATTCATAATTTTACAACTATGAACCTAAACAAAGCCATGATCATTGGCAATTTAACCAGAGATCCGGAAGTCAGAACAACTCCCAGCGGAGTTTCAGTCGCCAGCTTTGGCGTGGCCACAAATTTTGTCTGGAAAGACGCTAATGGCCAGAAACAAGAAAAAGCAGAATTCCATAACATTGTTGCCTGGCGAAAATTAGCTGATATTATCGGCCAGTATTTAAAAAAGGGGAGCAAGGTCTATATTGAGGGCAGAATGCAGACACGCGACTGGACCGGCCAGGATGGAATAAAAAGATACAGGACTGAAATTATTGCTGATAATATGATTATGTTGGACAGCAAAGGCGCTGGCTCTGGCTCTAGCTTCCAGGCATCCAGCGCGCATTCTGATTTACCAACCATTGAAGAACCGGCTCCGGCCCCAAAAATTGAATCAGAATCTGACAGCGATGAAATTAAGCTGGAAGATATTCCTTTTTAAAGCCAAAAAGCCACTAGCCATGAGGTATTTGCTATAGGTATTAAAAAATTCTTAGCACTAATGCCAAATGGCACTATGGCCTAATGGCTTTCAAATTTTATATTTCATAATTTCTGCCAAAGGCGGATCAGCCTCTGGCTGACATCACTCATAATTCATAATTCCACACTATGCCTAAAGAAACCAACCCCTTAGAAAAACCAAGATATTGCTATTTTTGTGTTAATAGCATTAGAGATATTGACTATAAAGATGGACAGCTTTTACGTCGTTTTATTTCTTCATATTCCAAAATTGTTCCACGCAGAAGAAGCGGCGTCTGCACCAAACATCAACGCAAATTATCAAATGCCATCAAACGAGCCAGATATATGGCGATTCTTCCTTATCTTCCAAAATAAAATTTAAAAATGGTTTTATAGGTTTTATAAGAAAATAGGTAAAAATGTTTTTTAAAAAATCCTTTTATCTCATGATCTTTTTCACATTTATACCTAAAAGCCTTTATAACCTCTAAAACCTTTTAAACCTATAAAAAATATGGCAACAATTTCTACCTTAAACGACATTAAAAAGGGACTCAATATTATCTATAATGGCGATCCTTACATTGTAATGGAGGCCAAATTTGTGCGCATGCAGCAAAGAAAACCTGTAATGCAAACAAAGCTTAAAAATTTAATTACTGGCAAAATTTTAGAATACTCATTTAAGCCAGGTGAAAGAGTTGAGGAGGCTGATATGGAAAAAGGCAAAGCTAATTATCTTTATAAAGACGATACAGCTGCTTATTTTATGGATAATAAATCCTTTGAACAATTTTCCATTCCGCTTGACCAAATCGGCAACAAGATCAAATTTTTAAAAGACGGGACTGATTGCGAAGTCTCATATTTTGACAGTAAACCAATTAATGTAAACGTGCCAATTAAAATGACTTTAAAAGTGACTTCCTCTCCTCCAGGCGTTAAAGGCGACAGCTCCTCAAATGTTTCCAAGCAAATCACTCTGGAAACCGGCGCTGTTATTAATGCCCCATTATTTGTCAAAGAAGGGGAAATGATTTTGGTAAATACTGATACCGAAGAATACGTCGGCCGAGCGTAAAAAATCGGTTTTGTCATGGTGAGCATAGTCGAACCATCAAAACCGATTTTTTATTTACCAAATTTGAAAGGCGCCGGATTTCCGACGCCTTGGTTGTTTTTTTTTATGATATAACTAAATTTTTTTGCTTTGATGCAGTCACTGATTGAGAGAGAGGTTCAAGCTCTGGCACGCCATTCATGGCAAGCTCATGGAAAAGGCCATCCACGTCCTGTTTGGCCTTGAGCATAATGTCCAAGTCTTCAAGGACTTCGCTGATCTCTTTCTGGCCTTGATCAGTTGATTCTGCACTCATTATTAGGTCAAAACGAACACTCATATGGTCAAGTGAAGATAGAATATAAGCTATTCGCTTTTTAACATTTTCCTGACGTTGCAGCAGAATTTCCAGCCCTTTTTCAGATTCAGCCATTAGAGCTTCTTCGCCGTCGCAAATCCCATTATCTTTTTGTCGATTAATGGTTTTTTGTGCGTCAATGACCTCAACGCCAAGCTCAATGTTTAAATTTAGCAGTCTTGGCAGTTCTGCCTTGACCAGCTTGTCAATCTTTTTCAAGATTGGCTGAAGCTGCTTCTGTCGCTTTTTGTCTTTAATGATAGCTTTGAGCGCTTTTTGGTATTTCTGCGCTTCAGCCAGTTCTGCCGGTACACGCGACTGCCACCAATTTTTTGCCTTTTGCCAAATCCTACTAAAAGTTCCTCTTGGATAAAGCCAATATCCCATTGCCACCGAAAAATACAGCCCCATACCTCCGATACAAAAAGGCCATAAGGCAAAATATCTAAGATTGCCTTGTAACAATATACCAAATGGAGCAATCCATGAGGCAAGCGCAAGAGGAATGCCGAAAAGCGCCCACAAAGCAGCCTCCTTGTCATATCTTATCGCCCATCCTTTAAAAAGGAAATGGTAAGGATGTTTCTTTGCCCAGGCTATTAATTCTGAATCATCACATTCATCACCCCTTGTTGCTACGATAAGACTTCGTATTGCGGCAATCCCAAAGTAACCACACAAAATTAAGGTAAAAGCCAATAACATTTTTCCCTCCTTTGGCACTTTGTGCCTCGGCACCATATGCCATTATTTTTAGGGTTTTATTCTTGAATTTGCAAAGTGCAAATTGTTTTCAAAGTATTAAATAGATTATCATAAAATTTTAATTATGTCAAGCCAAAATCGGCGATAGCACACAAAAAAAATCCCCGCGAAAACGGAGATTTTTTTATATTATTTTTCCTATCCCTAATACTTATTTCTCGTCTCGGCTAAGTTTTCCTTCCGTGTTAATTTATCTAAAAGTTACAGAGCCGAAGCCGGACATATTTCTTATTTCCAATCTTATTCTTCCAAAGCTTCACCTTCTTCCACCTTATCCCAAATCTCTTTTTTTATAGCTTTTAAAATTTTGGGGTTATCTTTTAAAAATTCCTTAGCATTTTCCCGACCTACGCCTAATTTGATATCGCCGTCTTTTTTGTCTTCATAAACATAAGAATTGCCGGATTTTTTAACTACACCCTTTTCCACGCCAAGATCCAAGGTATCACCACTGACTGAAATACCTTCGTTGTACATAATATCAAATTCGCAAGAACGAAACGGAGCCGCCACTTTATTTTTCACAATTTTGGCTTTAACCCGGTTGCCAATAAATTTATCACCCTGCTTAATCTGAGCGGCGCGGCGCACTTCAATTCTAATGGAAGCATAAAATTTTAAGGCCATACCGCCTGTTGTTGTTTCTGGATTGCCAAAAAAGACGCCAATTTTTTGACGAGTCTGGTTTATAAAAATTAAAATTGTTCTAGATTTAGAAATTATACCAGCTAACTTTCTCAAAGCTTGGCTCATCAAACGCGCCTGCAAAGCCATGTGATGGTCTCCCATTTCACCTTCAATTTCTGCTTTTGGTGTTAACGCTGCCACAGAATCAACCACAATCACATCAACAGCATTAGAACGCACCAATGTTTCCACAATATCAAGAGCCTGTTCCCCAGTATCTGGCTGGGAAATTAAAAGACTATCAACATTAACCCCGATTTTTCGCGCATAATCAGGATCTAAGGCATGCTCAGCATCAACAAAAGCCGCGATTCCTCCGGCTTTTTGCACTTCGGATACAATGTGCTGAGCCAATGTTGTTTTGCCCGAAGCTTCTGGCCCGAAAATCTCAATTATCCTGCCGCGCGGCACTCCGCCAACGCCCAGGGCAATATCTAAAGACAAACAGCCGGTTGTAATTGCCTCTACTTGCATTGTTTTGGCTTCGCCAAATTTCATGATCGCACCTTCGCCAAACCTTTCTTTTATCTGAGCGATGGCAATGTCTGCTGCTTTTTGTTTTTCTTGACTTTCCCCCTGGTCTTGTTGTTTTACCATAAAATTTTGTAATAAGTAATAAGTAACATGTAATATGTAATACGGAAAGGAATATTAATTATAAATAAATAAAAATACCAATCCTTATTACCTATTACATATTTCCTATTCCCAATCACTGCACCAGTATCTGCCTATAAACCGTATTAGCTTTGCCCTGCTTTTTCACTGCACTTATTTTAATAACATTTAGTCCTTTTTGCAAATCCAAGGTTGCTTTAAAGCCTCCCTGGGAATCTAAAAATACTTCTTTTTCATTAATATAAACCCGCGCTTCTTTTTCTGTTTTACCTGTAACTTCAATAAATTTCTGTGAAGTAATTAAATTTTTTGTCGGCTGAAAAATTTCCAATTGCGGCGGTTGGTAAATTTGTTTTACCTGCAAGGCTAAATAACCGACTAGAGCTAAAATAATTAAGACAATTACAATATTTCTAGCTCTCTGGGGTGTTAAATAAATCTTCATTTTTTCAATTTTTTGCTGTTCAATTTTTTGGCCTGAAAAAATTTTTCTGCCTGCCTCGTACAAATTTAATAATTTGTTAAAATCCAAGGCTAAATATTTGGCATAAGTTTTGATAATATTTCTCGTATACAAATCATCCGGCAAATTTTTATAATTATCTTCTTCAATCGCTAAAATCATGCGCCTGCTTATTTTTGTTGCCTTCTCTATCTGTTCAATTTTAATATTTTCAGCTTCTCTATATCTTTTAAAAACCCGACCCAATGTTTCCTCTTTCATAAATTTTAATTTCCTTTTTCTGATGCCTAATAGCTAATGGCCAATGGCTTAATTAAAATTCATTATTTTTATCAATTTCTTCTGCTGCTTCTTCATCATCAACTTCGTCTTTATCTTCTTCAAGAATATCTTCCTTTTTTACTACTTCTTCGTCTTCTTCGGCTTCATCAGAATCAAAAGATGGTTCATCAACTTCTTTTTCAGTCACTAAAATTTCTCTTGGTTTTGCGCCTTCGCCTGGGCCGACAATTCCAGCTTCTTCCAATAAATCCATTAAACGCGCGGCTCGCGCATAACCGACTTTTAAGCGTCTTTGCAAGTATGAAGTTGAAGCCTTGCCAGCCTGCAAAATTATTTCTTTAGCTTCATCAAATAGTTCATCACCCTGGTCTGGATCTGAAAAATCAATTTCACCATCGCCATTAAGCTTGCTTTGTTTTTCAATTACCGCAGTATCATAATCAGGCTTTTCTCCGCTTTGTTTTAAATGTTCCACAACTCGAGTGACTTCAGCCTCAGAAACAAAAGCGCCTTGCAAACGTTTTGGCTTGGAAAGTTCAGCGCAAGTATAAAGCATATCGCCTCGTCCAATTAATTTTTCAGCGCCGGAATAATCCAAGATTGTGCGGGAGTCTGTAATAGAAGCTACGGCAAAAGCAATACGCGCCGGCACATTGGCTTTGATTAAACCAGTAATAACTTCAACAGACGGCCTTTGGGTCGCTAAAATTAAATGAATGCCAACAGCGCGCGCCATCTGCGCTAATCTAATAATTAAGCCCTCAACTTCATGGCCCATGCTGGACATTAAATCAGCCATTTCATCAACTACAAAAATAATATAGGGCAATTTTTCTTGTGAAATTTTATTAAAATCATCAATATTGCGCTTACCCATCTTTTCTAAAAGCATGTAACGCTTATCCATTTCAGCGATTGTCCATTTCAAGGCATTAACTGTTTTTTTAACATCAGTAATCACGGGCGTTAAAAGATGGGGAATATTATTGTACGCAGGCATTTCCACGCGCTTAGGATCAACCATGATTAGTTTTAAAGTATCTGGCCCATTTTGATAAAGCAAACTGACAATGACAGAATGCAAAGCCACTGATTTGCCTGAACCTGTTTGGCCAGCCACTAATAAATGGGGCATTTTGCCTAAATCCGCCACCCAGGTTTTGCCTGAGACATCACGGCCAATAGCCAAGGTTAAATTAGTCTTGCGCTGTTTAAATTCCTGGCTTTCTAAAAGCTCGCGCAAACGCACAATCGCCACTGACTGATTTGGCACTTCAATCCCAACCAAAGATTTACCAGGGATAGGCGCTTCAATACGTAGAGGATGGGCAGCTAAAGACAAAGCTAGATCATCATTTAAGGCTGTTATTCGGGAAAGTTTAATACCCTCTGATGGCTTTAAGGTATATTGAGTTACTGTCGGTCCGACTGCAACTTCACCCATTTCAACGGGAATGCCAAAACTTTCTAAAGTTTTTTGGATTATTAATTTATTTTGAGCAATATTGCCTGAAGTTGGCTTGCCGACCTTGCCATCCAATAAATCTAAGGGCATATCAATTTTATGAAAAACCTTTCTTGTTTTTGGTTCATCCAGCTTATATTCCTCCTGTTCATTTTTCCCATTTTCTTTAGATTCAATTTTTTTACTGGCAAAAGTTATTTCCTTGTCTTCATGTTCTGAAGCTTCAGCTTGAGAAAGTTCTGCTTGAGGCGTAATATCTTCCTCATAAACATCTTCGTCATTTTTTGCTGATCTAAGTTTCAGATTATAATACCAGATCTGCAGTTTAACAATTATCCTGCCCAAAATTGAGCGTGATTCTTTTAAATCTTCAATTGAAGTATTCAAAATTAATAAAATTGAAATTATAAAAATTGCCAGAATCGCAATTAAGCTGGCCCAAAATCCCATAATATTTAAAGCAAAATAACTTAAGAATAAGCCGATATAACCGCCGCCGCGACCCTGATCAACTGCTAAAATTGCTTCGCTAACCGGAACAAATAAATGTAAGAGGCCGGTAAAACTTAAAATAAATAAAAATAAGCCGAAATAATTTATTGGTTTAATCTTATAATTTTTATTTAACAAAGCATACGCCCAAATAATCAAAACGATCGGAAAAATATATTTTCCCCAGCCTAAAAATAAGGATAAAGCTGAATCAATAAATACTCCGGCCCGGCCAGCTAAATTAAATAAGCCGAGCAGGCTGATAAAGGCCAGGGCAAACATAAAAATAATCACCACCCATCTTTTGGTTTCAGGATGGATTTCAGTCTTTAAAACCCCTTTTTTAAACCTTCTAAATTCACTGTCTTTTGTTTTGTTTTTAGCCATAATAATTTAAAAATTAAAGCGCAATTTAGCCCCTTTTGTTAATAGAATTTTAACATAAAAAATAAAGTTTAGCAAAAAAAGAGAGGCGATTTTTCGCCTCTAACTAGTATTGATTTGACATCATCCATCAGCAAGATGATAATTGTGATGTTATTTAACTTATTGTCTGCGCCGATTTTGATTTTTTCTAGTTCCTCTGAGTCCTCTCCAGATTCCAATGCCTAAGCTTCGGAAAGCAGTGCCGATCAACCTAAAAATCAAATCTACTATTCCTTCGGCTGCCTGGCCTAAAAGCCTTGCTAATCGTCGAGTTATTCTGCCATTCAAAAGGATCAAATCGGTCAGGATAATAGGCATAAGATATACCAGCAGAGTACAGCTCCAGCTGTAAACCAATATAAAGAGATTATGTCCAAACTGTTCCATCCCTTTCCTCCTTTTGCTAGGGAATAAGAGTTTATAAAAATGAAGACTAAAGGCTTTATGAATATAATATTAATCTATAATTTTGTAAATTTATTGTGGCCACTCCAGCCTAAATAAAAAAACGGCATAGGAAATTTAAGGTTGTTTTTAAACCCGCACAAAGCGGGTGACCGGAATCGAACCGGCATCTCGACCTTGGAAGGGTCGCATACTAACCATTGTACTACACCCGCCCAGATAAAAGTTTGTGCATTTAAAGCTTCAACCTTCTTTTATCTCAGCTAGAGAAAAAATGGTTTAAACGAATCATCCATAAACTTTTATCTGGGCACGCAGTTATTTTATTTTCTTTTCCCGATTTATTTAAATATTCGGAAAGCATTGTCCTCAAAGTCGTTTTACCCTTGGTTGTCTTAAAATACTTTTCTCGTCTCAAGGCATCTGATTTATTTAAATATGCTTCGTAAAAAATCAAATCTAACGGCCGCCTATATTTAGTTGAGGGACATCACCATCATGATGTCTTTTTGTTCTTTCCGTGATGTTAGCGGTAAATCCAATATAAAAATTTTTATCTTTTTGAGATAACAAAATGTATGTATAGTAAAACATATTCTGGGGTTAAGGCCATGCACCAGGCGGTGCACGACCATAAACCATTTACCTTACAGTAATGACGGACTCAAGACCCGCCATAAACCGCATGGTTTATGGTCGGGCTGGTGGGACTTGAACCCACGATCTTCTGGTCCCAAACCAGACGCGATAGCCAACTTCGCTACAGCCCGTAAATTATTTTAAGATAGCCTCCGCCAGAGACTGGTCAGCCTTTGGCTGAAACTTCTCTACGGCCCGTTATTATTAATTACTAATCTTCAATAATTAATTTTCAAAAATTATAAATTGAAAATTGAGCATTGAAAATTCTAATTGTGCCTGGGGGCAGAATCGAACTGCCAACCTGCCTGCCGGCAGGCAGGCGCAAGGCTACGAACCACTCACTTCGTTCGGGTGCATGGTAAATTTTTCAGCCTGCCCTGCACTAAAAATTTACTATTGCCGAAGGGCAGAATCGAACTGCCAACGCAAGGATTTTCAGTCCTTCGCTCTACCACTGAGCTACTTCGGCTCATTTGTATAATATTTTTTAGTGCAGGGTCCTTCGCTCTACCACTGAGCTACCCAGGCCCGATAAAAGTCTGCGTATTTAATGGATAAACAATTATTTAACCGCTGATCAATTTAAAATGTTGAACCAAATAATACCTAAACTTTTATCGGGCCAGAGGCCTTTATATTATATTTAGCCTCTACTTTTTTATAATATTTTGCAAAAAATTCTTTAATCTTTTTTTGAGATATCTTTTCCCCTGACCGCTTTTTAAAAACTTCTCACGTTTTATTGCATCATATTTATTTACACAACATTCATAATAAATTAAACAAATTGGCAATCTATTTCTAGTTGAAGGTACTTTTCCTGCCAAATGTTCCTTGTGTCGCTTTTTTAAATCCGAAGTATACCCGGTATAAAAATTTAAATCTTTTTTGCTTAAATAGACATAAACAAAATACATAATTTTATTTTTATTTTAATTTTTGTGTGGACGTAGATGGACTTGAACCATCGACCTCGTCATTATCAGTGACGCGCTCTAACCAACTGAGCTATACGTCCCGATAAAAGTCTGCGTATTTTATCATTATATGCGGACTTTATCTACAATAAACAAACTACATTTTTTCTAAATTTTACATAAACTTTTATCGGGACACGTCCTAAAAAAATTTTTAGCTTGATAAACCAATTTTATCAAAAAAGACTGGCTCAATCAAGATCTAAAAGTTGATATTAACTAAGCCAGTCTTTTTAAATTGAGCCTTAACGCCTAAAAAGTGATAGAATCGTCGTCTGCCTCAAGGTTGAGGCTCGACCGATAGAGTAAAGGGCCTTTACGGTCATTTTACTCAAATACTCCCTAGAAAGGAGATGGTCCATCCACAGCTTCCGCTACGGATGCCTTGTTACGACTTCACCCTTGTTACCGACCTTACCTTCTATCGCCCTACAGCGATATTCGGGTACTGCCGACTTCCCTGGTGTGACGGGCGGTGTGTACAAAACCCGAGAACGTATTCACCGCGCCATAGCTGATACGCGGTTACTAGCGATTCCAGCTTCATGAGGTCGAGTTGCAGACCTCAATCCGAACTGAGACCAGTTTTGATGGGATTAGCTCCACCTTTCGGCTTAGCGGCCCATTGTACTGGCCATTGTAGCACGTGTGTGGCCCAGGGCGTAAGAGCCATGCTGATTTGACGTCATCCTCGCCTTCCTCCAGCTTAAAGCTGGCAGTCTCCCATGACATATATAACATAGGATAAGGGTTGCGCTCGTTTCCGGACTTAACCGTACATCTCACGACACGAGCTGACGACAACCATGCAGCACCTGTCTCCCGGTTCCTTGCGGCACTCCCAGCATTACCCGGGATTCCGGGGATGTCAAGCCCTGGTGAGGTTTCTCGCTTATCGTCGAATTGAACCACATGCTCCACCGCTTGTGCGGGTTCCCGTCAATTCCTTTGAGTTTTAGCCTTGCGGCCGTACTACCCAGGCGGGACACTTAACGCGTTAGCTTAGATGCAACGACACTGAAAGGGTCGAAACTTCCAATGCCTAGTGTCCAAAGTTTACGGCGTGGACTACGAGGGTATCTAATCCTCTTTGCTCCCCACGCTTTCGTGCTTCAGTGTCAGGTATGTTCTAGCAAGCTGCCTTTGCATTTGGTGTTCTTGCCGATATCAACGGATTTTACCCCTCCACCGGCAATTCCGCTTGCCTCTCCCAACCTCTAGTTTATTAGTTTTAATGGCAGTCCCAGAGTTAAGCTCTCGGCTTTAACCATTAACTTAACAAACCACCTGCGCACGCTTTACGCCCAATAAATCCGGATAACGCTTGAGGTCTCTGTATTACCGCTGCTGCTGGCACAGAGTTAGCAACCTCTTATTCATCAGGTACAGTCATTTGTTCTTCCCTGGTAAAAGACCTTTACACCCCGAAGGGCTTCATCAGTCACGCGGCGTCGCTCCGTCAGCCTTTCGGCCATTGCGAAATATTCTCGACTGCAGCCTCCCGTAGGAGTCTGGGCAGTGTCTCAGTCCCAGTGAGGCGGGTCGTGCTCTCACACCCGCTACCCGTCATAGCCTTGGTGGGCTTTTACCTCACCAACTAGCTGATAGGCCATAGGCTCCTCTCGAAGCGTCGGAACTTTAAATGGGAATGACATATGTCCCCCCATTCTTATCGTGTATTAGTCCATCTTTCGACAGGTTATTCACGACTTCGAGGTAGATTACCAATGTGTTACTCACCCGTTTGCCGCTCCCAACCTAATCTTGCGAAAAAGTTGAGCGCACGACTTGCATGCCTTAAACACGCCGCCAGCGTTCATCCTGAGCTAGGATCAAACTCTCAAAAAATGTGATATTAAAGTATATCACGGACTTATTGTAGAAGTTTTAAACTTCAAATGATTTGACGATTCTATCACTTTTTAGTTGTCAAAGCTTCGCCTTGAATTTCTAATTCTTGATTTTTGTAAATCTCGAGCGAAGTCCCGAGTCCCGCTACGCGGGACGAGGGATCCATTCCTTCTTTTTTTAAAGAAAGAAAAAAACAGGGAAATCCATTGTCTTTTTAAATTATCCCGCTCCGCGGGATTTTTAATAGATTGAATTTGCCTGTTTTTTTCTCCTCCCTTCGACTCGCTCCGCTCGCTCAGGGCAAAGCCCTTGCCAATATTCTTGCGACCAAGGATATCATCGAAAAAATAAATTTTATTAAGAGTAATTGAAAATTTTAAAGGTTATTTTTAAGATATTACTAGTTTAATCTATTTTAAAAAAGTTGTCAAGGGGTTGTTATGGTTCAATACCTTTGCACCACCCTGTGGTAAGCTTGGGTATATGCCATACACTATGAATCCAAAATTACCGCGTCTGCGCATGCAGACTGCGAAGCTCGTATTAAAACAAGGTTGGAGTACGCGACAAGCTGCCAGATATACAGGATTTGACCACAGCACTATTGTCCGTTGGGTTAAGAAAGCAAGGTTAAGTAACAAACGGATTATTCCCACTGAAAGTTCACGCCCTAATCATCATCCCTTAGCCATTTCACACAAAATTGTCAGTGCAATTTTAGGGCATCGGGACAAGTATCATCGGTGTGCTGAAGTTATCCATTATCAATTAAACAAAGACGGTATTGTTGTAAGTTTGTCTTCTGTTAAAAGAACGCTAAAACGTTATGGCCTAATTTACCCGAGCAAATGGAAAAAGTGGCATGTTTATCCGCCTCGTCCAATAGCTGAAAAACCTGGGGTTTTAGTTGAAATTGACTCAATGCAGGAAGGTTTGCCTGCAGAACATTTACACCTCTATGCCTTAATTGATACCTGTTCTCGCTGGGGATTTGCCAAGCCGGTAAAAATAGTTAATTCCTGGCAAAGCGCCAAGTTCTTTCTAGAGGCTAAGGATAAAGCATTATTTACTTTCCGTATGATCCAATCAGACAATGGAAGTGAATTCGCCAAGTGGTTTAACAAACAACTGTTGGCTTCGGGAATTGAACATCGCCATTCTCGGGTAAGAAGACCGACGGACAACGGGCACGTTGAAAGATTTATTCGGACCATACAGCAAGAGTGTTTAGCCCGAAATCCTAGAAGTTTTAAAGCTTGGCAAAAAGCTATTCCTGAATTTATTAATTATTACAATACCGAGCGTCCACACATGGGGATTAACATGAAAACACCCCTTGAAGTGGTGCGAAGCTATTGACCAGAAAACAGGGGTTTTTTGGGAAAGGGTAAAATGGGCAAAAAGGGAAAGAGGGGTAAGAAGGGATTATTAAATTTAAACATTTATAATTCAAAATCCACTTGGCCAATGCCTAATGGCTAATGGCTTTTTTTAAGGATTAAATCTATCCCAAACCATATCATGAATTGAATTTAAACTTTCAGCAACTTCCTTATTTTTAATCAAAACCGCAAAAGGATTTTCTCTGGTCGTGTAGATCATAACCATATCATCAAGCACTGCAAAAGAAGCTTTTATTGGATAAATATTGGGTGAAACCACAATAGATTTTCTTAATTCTTCTGCATCTTTTTTTAATACTTCTTTCATCGTTGGGGAATCGGGATTACCGGCAACAACCATTCTTCCTTTAATATTTTTTTGCACTCGTTTATTAATATAAGCTGACATCTGCGCTTTGCCATGTTGAGCCATAGTAGTTTCAACGTTTTCAAATGTTTTTCCGAGCTTTGTCTTAGCATTTTCCAACCAAATATCAGCGGCAATTTGGACACCTTCAATTCCTGAATAATATCTGATATCCAGCTTTTTTTCTGGCGCGCTGATATTTTTGGATAAATCAGAAATTATTTCATCCAAAGTAATATTTTTTCTGTCTAAAATATAATGTAAATCTTTGGGACTAAGCGCCTGGTAATATTTACGTTTGCCAATTTTTATTATTGAAAGAAATCCCTGGCTTACTAAATTCTGAATCGGCTGGTAAGCGGCTGTTCGGGGTAATTTGGCTGTTTTGGCTAAATCAGATAAATTAGCTGACTCAAAATTCAAAGCCGCCAAATAGATTCTGGCCTCATAAGTATGAAGGTTGAAGACCATTTTTAATTGCTCAATTTGTTTTTCCATAATTTTATTATAACAAATGACGCATATTTCGTCAAATTATTATAAATTAAATTGGCTATAATTAGCTAAAATATTAATTATTACCAATATTTTTGTCAATAAAATTTGCAATAAATTAAGATGCTGATATATTAAAGCAAAAAGAAAGTTCTGAACCTTTAAAATTAAAAGGAGGTAAAAAAATGAAAAAGGAACTTTGCCATACTAGTAGCAAACATTTAGAGGTAGTGGGTCCCTTTGCGGGCTCATTCGCATTTCTTGACAGGAAAGTGATGCAAAGTAATAATGCACCTTTTGGTGGCTCATTTTCCTGGCTAAACAGGAATCTTTGTGCGGAAAAAGCTAAAAAGCCCAAGACAATTATTTCTTTGGCAATCAATGACATCTGCAATCTCGGCTGTCCGCACTGTATTGTAAAAAATTTCGCAACCCAACCTGAAAATGAATTGGTTTTAAACCAACGGCTCCGTGAACGCTTGAAAGAAATGGGCTGTCCTGGCACGCCACCTGATTTCATCAGCTTTGCCGGCAAAGAGCCGACCGAGACTCCTGAAAAACTGGTTTGGCTGGCAGAAGCAGTCAGACAATTTCCAGAAACAAAAACAATCTTGATGACTCATGCCTACAAGCTGACTCCGGAACTTCAGCATCAGCTTACTGGGCTGATTGACTATCTGGATCCATCCTTGGATGGCATTGGGAATGTAATTAAACCGGCTTTTGCTAATGGCAAAGAAACTTCTGCCTGGCAACACATCAAGTACGCGGTCAAAAACAAGCAATTCAAAAAAGTCGGAATTATCGTGACGCTTATGCCCGATACTTACAAGCGATTGCCCGAGCTGCTTAATCTTTTTGCCAAAGAATTCGGCAATGATGATAATGTCTCGGCCACAATCTGGTTTTACATTGGGCAAGCAGATGATCCTTTACTTCTCAACAAAAAGCAATTCCTGGAAGCAATTTCAATCGCGGACAATCATCCATGGCCCAATATCCAAATTGCTCTGCCTGGCCATTATATGTCTTACCTGCCTGACCTTGTCCAACAATTCAATATTGATCAGGTAAGCCAAAAATTTTGTTCTCAAACGGGTATTGAATCTTACCTGATTAAAGACAAAATCTTAATTCTACCCACAAATCTCAATCTTTTAAGGATTGAATTTGATGGTAGGGCATACGCAGGTTGTGGACATTATCTCAACTTAGACGAAGCTCCACTGGGAAATATTGCCCAGGATACAATCGCAGAATTGTTTTCTCGCCTACCTAATTCAAACTAAAAAACTTTCTTGCAAAAACAAAAGCCCTGAACAATGTTCGGGGCTTTTTTAATATAATTATTTTAAGTCCTAATGCATTTTAACTACTCTATTAAATATTTCTCCATTTCTTTTTTCTTTTTCATAAATAAAGCGGTTTCTTCTGCTATTTTTTTATAATCCCGAACTTCGTCTAATATAATTTGTTTACTGCAAAGATTATTTTCTTTTATCCCTAAATAAGCGGGGTAACTGCACCATGGGTAATCAGCGGCATTATCGGTTATTCCGTGAATCTGGGCATTGGTGTTTTACATAGACGGAAAGCCAAAGCAAATGGTCAAAAGAAGTTATTTGAGTCGCTTTAAATTTACCTTGGAATAACACTCCGTTTCGATTATTTTTAGTATTGAAATACATAGTATAAGATGTCCCTAAACGCTGCATGAATTTTATAATACCGTTTTCTGCTAATTGCCTTACTATAAAATGATAATGATTGGGATTTAAACAGTAACAGATAAATTCTACCAGGGGGTCGCTCAAAGGTTCGGCCTCCAAATTGGAGGCCGAACCTTGATCGCCTTGGTCGCCTACCTTAACTATTTCATTTATCGCTCTTTCCCTCAAAAACTTCCGATAAAACCCACCATCAACTTTGTTAGTATTGAATTCTGTCATGCTTTTTAAGAATCTTAAATAATCGCCTTCGTCTAAAAAAACATCGCGTTTATCAACACCGCGATTATAGATATGGTAATATTCGTTATTATTGAAAATTATTTTTCGCATAAATACTAAAAATGACTTTTCTTCTGTCTTTCTCTCCACTCCTTAATCTTGCCGTGATTCCCCGAAAGTAAAACCCCTGGAACTTTCCAGCTCTTAAACTTTTCCGGCTTAGTATATTGCGGATATTCTAATTCGGCTTGCCCCATTGGGGTTTCTTTGGAAAATGATTCATCTTTTGGCGATTCTAGATTACCTAAAACACCAGGCAATAATCTGGTAATCCCATCAACCAAAACCATGGCTGGAATTTCACCGCCGGTTAAGACATAATTGCCAATAGAAATTTCTTCATCAGCCAAATGTTCAGCCACGCGATTATCAACTCCTTCGTAACGGCCGCAAATCATTATTAACTGGTCATATTTTTTCAAACGTCTCAATTCCTTTTGGGTTAAAGTTTTGCCCCGAGCAGAAAACAAAATTACCCGAACTTTCTTTTTCTTCTTTATTGACTTGAGCGCCTTATAAATCGGTTCAATTTTTAAAAGCATGCCCGCGCCTCCGCCATAGGGCGTGTCATCAACTGATTTGTATTTATTGCCCGCATACTGGCGTAAGTCAGTGATTTTAATATAAATTATTTTTTTCATTTGCGCGCGCTTAACCATGGCTGTGTTGAAATAGCTGTCAAAAATTTGGGGGAAGATGGTGATGATGTTGAAAGTCATATGAAATATGTAATAGGTAATAAGGATTGGTATTTCATTTTTTATCCTTTGTCTGTTTGATTAAATTATTTAACTTAGCATTCAATAAATTTAATTTTTCTAAAAAATCTTGGTGATTAGATTTTTCGATAACTTTACGCTCCAGTAACAAATCATTCCAGTGCCTTGCCTCAAATAAAGATGCTCTTGCATTATAATAAAATTTAGCTTTATCTAAATAATGAAATCGGCCATAGCCTTCTGCCACATTAGCAGCGATTGAATCTAAAGCTGTTATATATTGACGACCAAATATATAACGATTCTCTGAATTTAATTGCTCAAAATTAGCCCAACCAATTCTAGATAATTCTCTGGCCAATTGATAAACTTCTAAATCTTCTAACTTTAAATATTCATTTCCCATATTACATATTACGTATTACTTATTACCTTCATTATAACACAAACTCCGCGCTAAAAAACGCGGAGCTATGGTTTTTAATTCAGACGTTTTAGTACAATGGCTTACCAATCTTATAACTGTAAACAATTGAATCATCAAAATATAAAATTTTGCTTTGATAATCCGCGCCAGCATAAAAAGCTGCCTTGTCTGCAGTAATTGGCCTCAAGGTCAATGGAGCATCATACCTATTAACATAATATAAAGCCTGATCTGTTGCGCCTTGAACCACTTTCCCAACCAATTCTGAAATATCAGGCCTGTCTGTAAAAATAATTTTATTATTAAACTCTTGATAATGATAAACTCGGCTAACAGCTTCAACATCTGAAATTGACAAAGCCCCATAATAATCAGTTGCTTTTATTTCTGTTTTTGTCTTCACAATACTTTCATTGTTTGCGCAAATTGGTTTTATTCTGGCGCGATTCAGAGAATCATACCAGCCTTTGCCAAAAACTTCAGACCCTGCGCAAAAACGCGCGTCAATTTCCGAATTTTGGGTCAAGCCATTCAGTTGAGTTGCATTGTCTGAAATTGATTCTTGGATATTTGTAATTTCTTCAGGCAAAATAAAAGGTTTATAAAAAATTAAATTAGTGGCTGGCTTTTGAAGATAACCGCTCAAAAAAGAAGGATCAGTGGGTATGTTAAAAAAATAAGTTTGTCCGGCTTCCAGGCCTTGGGCTGCACAATCCTCTTGGCAGATGTAAGCGCCATATTGGTCAACAGTTCCAGGCGATGCAAGGACAATTGCAGGAGAAAGTACCATTGATAAAATTGTAATGATAAACAACAATCTGCGCATAAATTTAGCTTAAATAATTAAACTCTTAATTTGCTTAAAATTTAGCAAATATCTAAATTTAATGCAAGGGCTTGCCAAAAACAAAACCGCCCGCGAAAAGCAGACGGTTTTGCCTATAAAATTCTTTATAATTTATATTTTCAGATCATCAACAACATCAGTGTCAACTTCCTGAGTGCGTCTTGGAGGTCTTGAACCCTCTGGTTCAAAAATTTTCAAATTGACACGAGCATTGTTTTTGGCACCAACAATTTTTAAAAGGGTGCGGATTGAGCGGGCAGTATTACCCTGCTTGCCAATGACATAACCCATGTCGCTTTGATTGATGTGCAGGGTCAGTAAAACGCCCATTTCATCAACAGTTCTCTCCACTTTCACATCGTCAGGGTTGCCCACGATGGATTTAACAATGAATTCAACGAATTCCTTGTCTGCAAATTTCTCAGCCATAGATTTTAAAATCCTTGACTCTTTTAATCAGTAAAACCAGATTAAAAGCTTAATTGTTAAAATCCGTTATAAAATACGGATAATATCATTATATCATATTGGCAGAAAAAGTCAACCCCAGTTGCTTTAAAAAACAAAAAAACAGGCTTTTAACCTGTTCTTTTTATGGAAATATTAAGATTTTGGAGTCTCTTCCTTTGGTTCTTCTGCTTTTGCTTCAGGAGCTACTTCGGCTTTGGGAGCTGGAGCTGGGGTTGGTTCTTCTTTTTTCTTTGTTTCAGCTATTTTAACAGCGCGTCTTTTGGTAATTTTGGTGACTTTTTTCTTTTTGCCTTCAACAATTCCCTTGGTTACCAGCAAATTCCAGACAGTTTCTGATGGCTGAGCGCCTTTACTGATCCAATATTTAATCCGATCAGCTTTTAATTCAGCAACTTTGGTGCGAGGATTATAAACACCAAGATTTTCCAAATAACTGCCCCAAGGATCTTTGGTTTTTTCATTGATGATTATTCTGTAATTTGGCTGTTTGGTTTTGCCTGTGCGTGAAAATCTAATGACTAGCATAATATAAAAAAAATTAACTAATTAGCTTTAGTTATTTTGTACTTTTAATATTATAATAGAAACAAACAGAAGTCAAGAGTTTTGGCTAAAATTATTGACAATATTAAAATTTTGTGCTATAATCTGATGAAGCTCAAAATATTATGTTTTTTACTAAAAAACCAATTACAAAGAAATTTTTCTTGCTTTTTGTGGCTGTTTTATTTGCCGGCTTTTTATTTTTCCCTCAAAAAAGCCAAGCAGCTGAAAATGATACTTATCCAAAATTAGCAAATTATTTTACTGGCTGGGATTTGACCAATGCTGACATAGGCCAATTAGCCAAATGGGATTTAGTAATCTTAACTCCTCAAGCCGTAGAAAGACAGCCGAAAATTTTAACGACATTAAGGCAAAAAAATCCGCGCATAAAAATCTTGGTCTATGTTTTGATGGAAGAAATTAATAATGAAATGCCGATTATTAATGCCTCGCCCTTTTATCAGCAAATTTACCAAAAAGTCAACCAAAATAATTGGTGGCTTAAGACTGCAGATGGCCAACACGTGGCCTGGTGGCCTAAAACCTGGATGATTAATGTGACAAATTCAAATGCGAAAGAGGCCTGGAATGATTTTTTACCACAGCTTGTTTATAATAATTTCCTAACAAATAATGATTGGGATGGCGTATTTTTTGATAATGTTTGGGATAACGTATCATGGCTGAATAAACCTATTGATACAAACAATGACAGCCTGGCGGATTCTCCTGCCTTAATGGACCAAAGATGGCAAGAGGGAATAACTAAAGTATTAACCGCAATAAAAAAACTGGCGCCTGATAAAATAATTGTTATTAACGCAAATTCTAACAATTATAATAATTTGCTTAATGGCCGCATGAAAGAAAATTTTCCAAACCAGAGTGAAGGCTATTGGACTGGCGCCATGAAAAATTATTTAACCAGCCAGGTCGGTTACCAACCGCAATATTATATTATTAATTCAAACACCAAGAATACCGGATCCAAAGATGATTACCGCAATTTTCGCTTTGGCTTAACTTCAACTTTACTCGGCAATGGCTATTATAGTTTTGACTATGGAGACCAAGGCCATACTAATGTCTGGTGGTTTGATGAATATAATTTCTTTTTGGGCAAAGGCGTAAGCGATCCCAAAAACTTGCTGGCTGCCGACTCCAAGGAAGTCAAACCCGGAGTCTGGCAAAGGGATTTTCAAAATGCCTTAGTTATAGTTAATTCAACTGAACAGGCTCAAAAAATTAATTTTGATGAGGAATATGAAAAAATTAAAGGATCCCAGGATACTTCTACTAATAACGGCTCTATTGTTAAAAGCCTGACGCTCAAAGCTCATGATGGTGTTATTCTCTTGCGCCGTATTGAAGAAATAAAAAACACACCTTATTATAATGGCTCTTTTGTACGCGCCTTTAACAAACTGGGCGATTCTGTCAGAAACGGCTTTTTTATTTATGACAAACAATTTAAAGGCAATACTCTGGTTGCAAAAAAAGATATCAATAAAGATGGCCGGCTTGAAACTATCTCTGCTGACCTGGCAAAAATTTCCATTTTTGATGCTAATAATATTTTACTTGATTCTTTTTATCCTTATGGCCAAGCTTATAACAAGGGCCTGAATTTTGCCATTACAGATTTTGAGAATGACGGCTTTTTTGAAATAGTCACTGGCACAATGCGCGGTTATGCTCCGCTGGTGAAAGTTTTTAATTATAAAGGCGAAGCTCAAGGTGAAGGTTTTTATGCTTACGCCAAAACTTATTTAGGCGGCGTTAATGTAGCAGCCGGAGATACTAATGGCAATGGCCAAAAAGAAATTGTTACCGGCGCTGGCTATATGGGCGGACCGCAGGTCAGAATTTTTGATAAAAACGGCAAAATACTGTCTGGCGGTTTTTTTGCTTATAGCAAAGATTTTCGCGGCGGAGTTAATGTTGCCTGCGGTGATATTGATGGCAATGGCATTGATGAAATTGTTACTGGCGCTGGTTATGGCGGGAGTTCTCATGTTCGTTATTTTAACAGTAAATTCCAGCCGCTAAGCCCTGGTTTTTGGGCTTTTGGCAAGAATTCTAAAACTGGAGTGCGTGTTTTTCTTAATGATTTAGATGGTGATGGCAAGCAGGAAATTCTAGCCGCTTCACCTGATACTTTTACCACAGCTATTAAATAAAGCATTTTTTACATTTATTTGCTAAACTTACTATATGAATGAGGAGCAACCAATAAAAAATTTACCTGGTGATAATGAAGATAAAAGGATTGTAAAAGTTGAAGCGAAACCAGTGGAAATTCAAAAAAAAGAGACAAAAGCTGGCTTAACAAAAATCAGCAATCTTAGAATTGATAAAATTGGCAGCCTGACTTTAAATATTATTGCCAAACCATTAAAAAATAGATATAACACTCATTATAAAAAAGAAAAACTATACCTGGTCATAGACATAATTTTGGCTGTAATTGTTTTGGTTTTGCTTGGCTCGCTCATTAATCTATGGTTATTTTCCAAAAATTCCCAGGTCCATCTAATGGATTTTAAAGTTACTGCTAATCCGACAAATCTAATTAATGGCCAGGCATCTGAATTTACCATAGACTATGCCAATAAAACAAATTCGGATTTATCTGATGTAATTCTAGTTTTAAAAATTCCCGACAGCTTAAAAAATCCTCAATATAATCTGCCTGATTTTAATTTAAAAACAAACACTTTGAATATCGGCAATTTGCCTGGCCATGCCCATGGCCAGCTGAATATCAAAGGATTTTTACTAGGCAACTATAATGACAATCATGAATTTATTGCTGCCATAACTTACAAAAATAAATATGGGCAAAGCCGGCAAGAATTTTTCAACCAATCTTTTACATTGACTGACTCGGTTGTTAAAGCCCAAATTATTTTACCGCCAAAAATTATTGCCAGCGGCAAATTTACAGCCAAAATAAATTTAAAAAATACTTCCAGCCTTGACTTTACAAATTTAAAAATAAAAATGCTCTGGCCTGATAATTTTTCATTCCTGAATTCTGACTTAGGCTCGCCATTATCCGCCGATCTTTGGCAAATAGAACAATTTAAAGCAAAGAGTGAAACCAGCTACAATTTTACTGGCAGGCTTTTTGGCCAAAAGCCCCAGGAAGAAAAATTTGAAGCTGAAATTTATGCTACTTCTGATCACACCGAGTATCTTTTAACCAAAGTGCAAAATTCTGCTCCTTTAGCATTTTCCAAATTAGAGCTGACCTTCTTAAATCAAGAAAACAACCGCTATATTTCACCGGGCGGAGAAACAACTTATACTTTGCATTATAAAAATAATGAAACTTACGCTCTAACCAATGTTGAAATTAGTTTAGACTTAAGCGGAGAATATGCAGGCAGCCTTAATCCTCTTAATTTTAACCAAAACACCAATCCTCAATTGGCTAAAATGGATCCAGGCGCTGAAGGCTCATTTGAAGTTCGAGCCAAAGCCAAGTCCATTATTAATTTTACTATTTACAAAGAAAATGGCTTTCAGCTGGAAGCGCGCATCAGTGCCGATTATGATGACCTGATGCAAAATAATCGCATAAATATTGAGAGCGCGCCAATTTTTACTCAGGTTAATTCCCAATTAATCTTAAAAACATTGGGTTTGTTTTATACCCAGCAAGGCGATCAAATCGGCGTTGGTTCAATACCGCCTAAAGTTGGCGAATATACTTCCTACTGGGCGATTATTCAGATTAATAATACTACTAACAAAATAAAAGATCTTAAAGTTATTGCCAAACTGCCGGCCGGAGTGGATTTTACCAATATATATAATGTCACAGATGGCGACCAAATTTTTTATAATGACACTACCCGGACTTTAGAATGGTCAGTTGATTCCATTTCAGCCTTAGCTGGTTATTTTAATCCTGCGCCAGAAGCCAGAATCCAGCTGGCTATTACTCCCACAACCAATCAAGTTGGACAAAGCCCTGCTTTGCTTACCAATATCACTGCGACAGCCACTGATACTATTTCTAATGCCTTTTTATCAGCTACTGGTAAAAATATTTCCACTGCCATTTTCACTGACCAAAGCCAAAATAAAGTTACCCAATAAAACATAAGTAAAGAGGCGGATTTCTACCCCGCCTCTTTTTAATTGACTAAACCAAAAAATTATATTATCCTTTTAGTATTGTTTTTTTTCGTTACAAATCTACGAATAACTACAAATGTTTACAAATAATTTTCACGCTGAACTTATTAGTAGATTAGTAGTCAATTCGTAAATTAGTATCCATATGAAAAATTACTCGCGTAAAACCAATAAAAAGTTAACGCGTTACCGCACGCCTTCAACTTTTCGCGCTAATATTAAATTCAATAAACTAATTAAAAAATAAAATCAAAATTTATACCTGGCTTTAGCCAGTTTCTTAATGCCCACTTCCGCCGTCGCTACGCTATGGCGGACAGGAAAGTGGGGAATAAATTTTAAACTTATGCAATACAAATACGACCTCAAAAAACTCCCCAAAAGCCAAGTAGAAATCTTGGTTACTATTTCGTTTGAAGAATTAAAGCCTTTTCTTGAAAAAGCCACCCAGCAGCTTTCTGAACAAACAAAAATTGACGGTTTCCGTCCTGGCAAAGTGCCTTTGGAAATTTTAAAGAAAAAAGTCGGTGAAATGAAAATCCTGGAAGAAGCGGCAGCACTGGCAGTGGAAAAATCTTATGTGGAAATCGCCACCAAAGAAAAGCTGGAGCCTTTGGGTTCGCCAAAAATTGATTTTGAAAAACTGGCTGCTGACAATGACTTTGTCTATAAAGCCACGGTTAATTTAATTCCTGAGATTAAAGTCGGCGATTATAAATCAGTAAAAATAAAAGAAAAGGAAATAAATGTTTCTGACGAAGAAATTGATAAAATTATAAATGAGGTCAGAAACCAAAAAGCCACTGAAGTTTTGGAAAATAAACCAGTAGGAAAAGGGGACCGGGTAGAAATTGATTTTGATATTTTCCGCGATAATGTGCCGATTGAGGGCGGCGCGCAAAAAAAATATCCGCTGGTTATCGGCTCAGGCCAATTTATCCCGGGCTTTGAAGAACAGCTAATTGGTTTGCAAACTAATGAGGCCAAAGAATTTGAAATAAAATTTCCTGAAAAATATCACAATGCCATGCTGGCCGGCAAACCTGCCAAGTTTAAAGTTAAAATGCTGGCAGTTTATAAAAGAACATTGCCGGAATTAAATGATGAATTTGCCAAAAGCCTGGGCATTGAAACTTTAGATAAACTTAAAGAACAAATCCGCCATAATGTACTTCATGAAGAACATCACAAAGAAGAAGAAAGGGTTGAAATTGAGTTGCTGGAAAAATTAATTGATAAATCCCAGTTTGGCGAAATCCCAGATGTCCTGATTAATTCTGAAGTTAATAAAATGATTCAGGAACTGGAAGCGAATATCGCCAGACAAGGTTTAAAGTTTGAAGATTACTTGAAACATTTAAATAAAACTACCGAACAAATGAAACTTGAATTTGTGCCTCAGGCCATTAAACGCGTCAAAGGCGCACTTTTAACTCGCGCGATTTTCTTAGCTGAAAAAATGGAAATTCCTGAAAGTGAAATTGATCAGGAAATTGAGGCTACTGGTAAAATGTACCAGCAATATCCAGATATGCTAAAAAATCTACAAACTCGTGAATACCGCGACTATATTACAAATATGATCGGCAATCATAAAGTCATGGATTTTCTCAAAACCATTTGCGTGGAACGAAGCGAGAAGAATAAAGAAATTGAGCATAACCATTAATTTTCTAAAACATCTTTTTACACAGAAGAAGCGATTTGCAAATCGCTTCTTCTGTTTTATGGGAGAAAATGTTTTATTTCCACATTTGTTGACGAAACGCCGGTGTTTCGCCAACGGCGTGATTAATAATATAATCCAAAACATTTTCGCTTTATCTTATCCATGCCCCTGTACATTAAAAATACCTAAAATTAGCTCCAAAAGGGCCATTTTAGGGCCAAAATCATCACCTAAATCCTTGACTTTTATTAGAATATATGCTACTATTAAATAATCCGAATTAAACCGTTTTTTAACAACAAAATCCTGCTTTGCGGGATAAAATTTGAGAGGAGAAAAAATGAGAGGACAACAGATGGGTGGAGAAATCGGAAACTCAAAACTTGTCTACACGACCAAAGGTGGCGTAAAGAAAGAAACTCCTAATACCGGCGGCTCGGATTATAAGACTCTTGAAACAGTTGAAGCAGTGCTCGTCAGAGTGCCGAAAAAAGACGGCCCATATTTCGTGAAACAAAGCGCGCACAGCTTCATTGCCAGTGGCAAAGATGTTGAAATACCCGAGCATTTTCGCCATGGCCTGAAAATCGGGAATGTGATTCTCAACCGTCTGTTCTTTGGGCTTATTGAAACAGACTTCGGCAGGATGATCGTCGCCAAGGTAGAGGTGGTAGAAAAAACCACTTCCTCTGGAGCAAAATACATTTTGCTCAACTTCCACAAAATCAAGAATGCCAAAGCGCCGCTGGAAATCAAAATATCCGATAAACTGTTATCAACAGAGGATATCAGAATCATCGGCACAAACCCCGCTCAATATATACACTTTAAAGCAGTTTGCTAATAGCCCTGCTTAATAAAATGACCGACGACCCTTTTGGAGAAATCCAAGAGGGTCGTTTTATTTTGGGCGAAAATGTTTTGGCTTTTATTCCCCGACTTAGACTTAGCGCCTACTACGAAACCCCGATGTATAAAAAACATTTTCGCTTTTTTAAAAAAACACAAAATCTTGACTTTAAATATCTTATGTTATAAAACTAAATCAGTTAAAGGGCCTGCTCTTTAACAATAAATCCGGAGGTGAGAAGCATGCTTCTACCAAACAGGTTACTGAACACGGTTTTAAGGGGAATCAAAAACGATGGAATAACAGTTAACTTCGTGAATAACGATTGGATTGCAATTTTGGAGGAGATGAAAAACTGCCTCAAATCAAATCTTTCAACCTTTGCGAATACTCCCTTGGGTCATGTCAGCTTATTTGGAGCAAAGGATCGCCAACCAATAAAAAAAGACCTCTTGGATGTTCCTAGCGATCCAAATAATTTTTCTTTATCCACTCCCGGGTTTTGGGCTGAAAATTATTCTTTTTGTGCAAATGTAGTTTTGCCAAAAGAATCAAATATCGGCACAAGCACGTTTTGGGGAATTACAAAAAAGGGAAATTGGGCAATTGTAGAACTAAAAGTTCAAAAAATCATTTTAGGGCATACAAAAGGGCTTGAAACCTGCCGCTACAAAGCACTGGAAATAAGTTGCGCCAGAGATTCAGACCTTCCCGAAATAGTCGCGCGATGCGAACGTTCTTACTTTAATGTCTGGGACAGCATAGTTGTGGCCGTACATGGCTGGGCAAAAAGAAGGGAAGAACTGGCAAAAGAAGCTATGCGCGTTCATGAAAGCATAGAAGCGCTCAATCAGATTATTACGAATAATGACTGGTAATTACCAATCAGCGACAAGGGCTCAAAAACGAGCCCTTTTTCTTTTCCCAAGAAAAAATGATAAGATTAAGTTATGGAGTAAAAAGTTCATCAAGTTCATAAAAAACTTTCTACTTTATATACTTTCAAACTTTACACTATTATGTTAGTCGCCATTTTTTCCGACACCCATGATAACTGGCTCAATATTGCAAAAGCCCTTTATTATTTAACTAATTTTTATGTTAAATCCAAATGAACAACCAATTAAAGCCGCTCCCAATGAAGAAATTTTTAAAATTGCTAAAGGCAAGGAAAAAAATTGCGCCTTTATGATTGGCAGTCTATTCCCAGAGATTAAAAATAAGGCTATCCAAGAACATTTAAATCTTATTGAAAAGGCACAGAATTATAAGGATTTTCTAAAATCTAAATCAAACGAAGAAATACTTTCAACTGCTTATAAAAAATTTGAGGAGCATATGAATGATAAAAAATATGAACTGGCTTATGGCATAGCATGTACTTATCTAAAGCAAAATCAAATTGAAAATTCTGGCCAAAAATTGCTTGAAGAAATTTATGAAAAATTAAAAAAATCAAAAAATAAAAAAGAAATTGCTGAATTAGCCGAAAAGATACTTGAAAAAGATAGGTTCCCCTTTTTACCCGAAATAAATAGGTCAAGCGATATGGTAGAGGATTCTTTGAATTTGCTTAATATGGTAAGAGATAAGCGAAGTAAAATATCTGAAATCGCCTTTTATTTAGGGGAATTGAACCAAAAAATTCTGAATTGGCTAATGCCACCTTTAAAAAACCCTTTACTTTCTGAAGCTGCTCACCTTTGGGCACGCAAAGCCATTATTTCTTTAATAAACAATAAAAAAAGGGGGGAAACTAATGAATTGGCTAGCGAATGGGAAAAGAAAAAATTTTTAGACATTGAAAAAGACGCTGATATTTTTGAAGAATTAACAAAATAATTATGCTCATTGCCCTTTTCTCCGATACACACGACAACTGGCCCAACATAGAGAAGGCCATTCATTATTTAAACAAACACAAAATCCGCACCATGATTCATTGCGGCGATATTTGCGCGCCTTTGACTCTTGAAGCCATGGCCAAACTTTTTAAAGGCAAAATCCATTTTGTCAAAGGCAATGTTGACGGTGATATTGAGGGCTTTAAGGAAAAAATCAGCCATCATAAAAATTTAAAGTATTACGGACAAACCGGGAAGATAGAAATAGGGGGACTAAAAATTGTATTTTGCCACATGCCGCTAGTTGCAAAAAAGATGGCTGCTTCTCAAAAATATGATTTTGTTTTTTACGGACATACGCACAAACCCTGGCAGGAAAAAATTGGCAAAACAACTTTAATTAATCCGGGAACTGTTGCGGGTTTATTTACAAAAGCTACTTTTGCCATTTTTGAGACTGAAACTAAAAAAGCGCAATTAATCATACTGGAAAAAATTTAAATCCTACGAAAATACAAAAATTTCCTTTAATGCTGACGTAAATTTGAATTATACTTTTTACTTTAAAATACAATAAAATATTTTTTAGCACTTATAACCAAATCCGTAGTTTCGTAGGCCAAAATTAAAGAGGGTACCAGTTTGGTACCCTCAAACGACGATAACCTCTTTAAGAGGCGGGGATTGGAACCCCACGATAGAATTTTATCGTGTCAGAACTTGATGCTTTTATTCTAGCAATTCTCTAATATTTGTCAATAGAAAAATCCCAATTTATTTATTTAAAAAAGTTAACTCTACAAAACTACAGTTCTCTATACAAATATAAAAAATCTCCCCAGGCCATGACGTTTTGTGTTTTTTTGAGATACAACTCACAAAAAAGTGTACTTACTAGAATTATTCGTATTATTTGTAGCGTATTCGTAAATTAGTATCCATAAAAAAAGAGAGGGCACTGGGTGGTGTGTCCTCTGACTAAATGAGTGAAATTGTGGCGGGCGGGGGAAAAGTACTGTTTTTAATCCTGGAAGAGCCTCTTTGGGGCTATTTTTTATTTACTTCTTTTTTTTTGAGCAGTGATAACAACTCCCAAACCAAATGTTTTATGGCACTTTTTACATTCAATCCAAATTGAATGAAGAATCCCCAACCGTCCACTACAAGATGGGCATTCCTTGGTCAAAGCCTTTTTTTGCATGGCCAGCAGAATTTTATAATAGAGCTGGTGCCTAAACAGTGGCTGGCAATTTAGACCTCCCATTTCAATCCTCCTCGCTTAATTAGTATGGTATACTATAAGTATAATTTATTAATATCCAATAATCAATGATCAATTTTAAATTAAATTGGTTATTGAAAATTGGTAATCGGACATTAATCATATGTGGGACATTTTAATAATTGCGTCAAAGCTTTTTTTGGCTGTAATTCTAGGCTGGATAATCGGCATAGAAAGAGAAACACTGGGCAAACCAGCTGGCAGCAGAACATATGCTCTGATTGCCTTAGGCTCTGCCTTCTATACCATCCTGGCGGTTCAAGGTTTTAATCAAACCATAATGGCCGGACAAATTATTGTGGGCATTGGTTTTATTGGCGCCGGCATGATTATTTTTCATAAACAGCATATTGAGGGGCTAACCACGGCCTCTGCTCTTTGGGCTATTGCCGCAGTCGGCATGGCCATTGGGATCGGCTGGTATATTGTAGCAATATTTGCCAGTTTATTGATTTTTCTTTTGCTTTTCATCGTCAGAAAAATTGAATTTTCTAAAAACAAAAAAAATACCTTATGGACACTATTCGACAAGAAATAAAAAATGAACTGCCTGTGCTAATTAGAAAAGCAGGGCAGGAATTGCTTAAAATATTTCATCACAGTTCAAAAAACCATCTTAAATTTAAAAGCAAGCATGAAATCGTGACCAGCGCTGATTTTCTGTCTGAAAAGATAATTTTACAAAAGATTAAGGCCTTAACTCCTAACTGGCGGATAATTTCAGAGGAAAGAGGTGATAATAAAAAGGCCAGTGATTATCTGTGGTCAATTGATCCTCTGGATGGCACAACCAATTTTTATATGGGCAATCCTTTATTTGCCGTGCAAATAGCTTTGCTTTACAAAAATGAGCCTATTTTGGCGTGGATTTATGCACCCGCATTAAAAGAATATTATTTCGCGGCCAAAAATAAAGGCGCATATTTAAATAACAAAAAAATTAGTGTTTCAAACCGGCCGCTAAAAAAAGCTCTTTTAACCTTTTGCCATGGCGATGACCAGGGTGATTTAAAAAGAGCGATTAAAATTTACGGCCATTTCAAATTGCACAGTTTTGACATTAGGCAATTAGGCTCAGCCGCCTTGGAATTTGGCTGGGTAGCCAAAGGCCGAACTGACTGCTATATTTCTCCTGGCCACAGGCTCTGGGATATTGCGCCCGGCATTCTCTTGGTTAAAGAAGCAGGCGGCAAGATTTATGACTTTCATGGCAAACCTTGGCGTCTTGGCGCCAAAAGCGTTTTTGCCAGCAATGGTGTAATTGATAAAGATATTTTAAAATTTTTAAAAAAACTTTAACCCTTTTTACGTGTCATCCAAAGCTTTAGCGTAGGATGACCCCTTTTACTCTTATTACCCTTCTTACCCTTTAACTCTTATGCTCCTCAAAATTAATTCCCAAAATCCTGAACCTGAAAAACTTGATCAAGTCGTTGAAGTTTTAAAAAATGGCGGCCTTATTGTTTATCCTACTGACACGATTTACGGCCTGGGCTGTGATATTTTCAATAAAAAAGCCATTGCTAAAATTTACCAGTTTAAAAAGCGCGAAACCAAAAAACCTTTAAGTATAATCTGCCAGGACATAAAAGAAGCAGCTAAATATGCGATTATCCAGGATTCCGCCTTTGCCCTATTTAAAAAATATTTGCCTGGGTCTTTTACTTTTATTTTAAAAGCGCGAAGCCAAACTCCCAAAACAGTCTTGTCTAAAAATAAAACAGTCGGCATTAGAATCCCAGCTAATAATATCTGCTTACAAATTGTTAAAATGCTTGGCAATCCCATAATAACTACTAGCCTAAATATCTCTGGACAGGAAGTTTTGACTAATCCAAATCAGCTGAGCAAGGAAATGCAAAATAAAATTGATTTAATCATTGATTCCGGCTCCTTGGGTCAAGAACCATCAACAATCGTTGACCTTAGCAATAACATCCCCCTTATCTTAAGAAACGGCAAAGGAAAATTAACTCTATGAAAAATGTAATAAAAACAATTTTAATAATTATTGTCTTTATTGTCCTGGCCATTGCTATTGCCATTGCCTTTACTACTTTTTTAGCTCCCAAAGAAGAATTAACCAGATATAGCGATTGCATTTTACTTCAAAATAGCAAAACCGGTAAAATAGGCTGTTTTGGCTGCGCTAATAATATCTGCAAAGATGCGAGCAAGGACTGGGTTACTTATAAAAAACCGGAAATAGGCATTCCCTATGCCTGCTTTAAATCTGACCAAGGCTGTGAATTAGCCCAATAATTGTGGGATTTAAGATTTATGATTTAAGATTAAAGTTTATGGGAAGTAAAATTATAAGCGTAAAAGTCATACCTAATTCAAAAATTAATAAAATTGTTGAACAAAAAGAAAATTTTTTGAAAATAAAATTAACTGCTCCAGCGCATGAAGGCAAGGCTAATAAAGCCTTAATAATTTTTCTAAGCCAGGAACTTAAAATCCCTAAAAGTAAAATCAAAATTATTTCAGGTGAAAAATCCAGGGAGAAAAAAATTTTGATTTCTTAGTTATATTCTCAGCTCTAAAAAACTCAAATTTCTTGAGTTTTTTTATTTGACAAATTTTTTAGCAAGCACTAAACTCAAAAAAAAGGCACAAGGTGCCAAAAGGAGGAAAAATGTCCCTTAAAAAATATCAAAAGGCTTTGGCGTCATTAGCTTTTCAAACCGAAAATGTCCAACCCAGGCGCTATATTGATTACTACAGAAACTATTATGACGATGACGTTCACTTTTTTGAAGTCCTGGATCCTTTTGAAATGGATGCGCACAAGATAATCAACAGCAAAGCTTTCCGCCGGCTGCAATATAAAACGCAGGTTTTCCCAACGCCAAATAATTCGCATATTCGCACCCGGTTATTGCATGTAAAAGAGGTTGAATCAACCGCCGTATTGCTCGCCACAATTCTGGGTCTAAATGTGCCGATGTGCAGGGCGATTGCCTTGGGACATGATATTGGCCATGCGCCTTTCGGCCATTTTGGTGAAAAATATTTGACCCAAAAGTCTGGGAAAATTTTTTCACACGCAATTAACGGCGCTCTCATTGCCCAAAGAATAGAACGAAAAGGAGCCGGTCTTAATCTGTGCAAAGAAACACTGCAAGGCATTTGCCATCATTCGCGTACTCAAGATCCGAATCTGACACTTTCCCAAAACGTACCCGAAGAATTCAATGTAATAATGCTGGCGGATAAAATAGCTTACGTTTTCTCAGATTACAATGATGCAAAAAGAAATAATTCCATCAAAGAGCCAAACGACTCAAACATTGAATTTTTTGGAAAAAGACAAAGGCTCCGCGCTTATCACTGCATTGAAGCTTTAGTGGAAGAGAGCGCAGAACAGGGGAAAATTGCCTTTGCTCAATCACAGACAGCTAAAGAGTTCAAAATTCTGCGGCAATGGCTGCAAAAAAATGTCTACCAGCCAATCAAATTTGACATACAGGCCATTTACTTTGAAAGGCTGTTGGACTTCTTTAGCTCTGAAAAAGACTACCAAGACTGCGATCCTTATGTCTTGCTCTCCTTATTAACAGACAACGAGGTCTTCCAGTTTGGCGAGTATTGCAAAACTGCCAGAATCCCCACTAGCGAAAATTTGGCGAATTTCGGCATTAAGGAAATTGCTCCCTGGATTAAGGGGAAAAAACTGGATTTTTCTTCTCCTAAGCTGGATTGGTAAAAATAAAAAAACGCTTCCCGTATCGCGGGAGGCGTTTATTTTTTTATCTAATTATCGCTACAAACTGCTGAATTCCTATTCAAGGCACTGGATCATGACCGCCTGGAGAAAGAGGATGGCAACGTACAATTCTTTTAATGCCCAGCCAGCTGCCTTTAATTATGCCATATTTTGAAATTGCCTGATATGTGTATTCGCTGCACGAAGGATAGAATCTACAGCCTAAAAAAGGAAAAATTTTAGACATAAAACCATGATCAAAGGATAAAGTTTTTTGATAAAGCCTTATAACCATTAAAACTACTATGCGCAGTTGGAAGCTAAACCATTTAGTAATTTTCATACTAGCAATTTGGCCTTAAATAATGTCTGGGATAAAATCTCTCCCATTTTTTTATATTCTAAAACCTTGCCTTGCTTATTAATAATTTTGGGGGAGAGGATAATGATAATATCATAACCGTTTTTGATGCTGGAGATATTTAAGCGGATGAGTTCGCTCAAGCGCCGCCTGATTAAATTCCTTTGAGTTGCCTTCTTGCTTACCTTTGTTGAAACAATTAAGCCAAAACGCGACATATTTAAATCATTCTTAACATACCTAATTAAAAAAACAGGGGCATAGGCTGTCTGGCCCTCTTGACTGACTTTGGCAAAATCATTTTTTTTCCTTAAGCGATAAATTTTTTTTAGCATAAAATTGTCCTGATACAAAATTAGACTCTCAAGCCATGCTCGTAGAGTCTAATAATAATCTATTTTCTTAATCTTTTTTCATCAGAGACTGTTAATTTTTTTCTGCCCCTGCTGCGGCGTCGTTTTAGCACCAATCTCCCCTTTTTTGAGCTCATTCTTACTAAAAATCCATGGGTCTTGGCTCTTTTTCTTTTCTTAGGCTGGTATGTTCTTTTTGGCATAAACTAAAATTAAATTTATAAGGCTAAATTTTGGCTATCTCTACCTAATAGATTAGCACCTGTGGAAAAATTTGTCAAAAGGAAAAATATGTATTAAGCTGTATCCACAGTATATAAACAGCTTATAAACTTTTATGTCTTGGCTTATATTTTTCTATATTTTCTTTTATGCTATTATTTCAATATAACATACTTCTCCTAAAAAATTCTTCAGGGGCCCTATGAATACTCAACAAATTTGGCAAGCTGTTTTAGGCGAATTAGAGCTCTCTTTGAGCAAAGCTAATTTTACTACCTGGTTTAAGGGTACTTTTATCTTAGAAATGGATGAGCTCACTGTTATTATTGGCGTACCAAATGCTTTTACTAAAAATTGGCTGGAAAAAAAATATAATACTGAAATTCTTAAAGCTCTGCGCGAATTAAGTGAGATTAATTTTAAAGAAATTTCCTTTAAAGTCGCCTCTAAAAAAAACCAAGCCTCCCAGGCACTGGCCGAAATTACCAAGCCAACCCAAAATTCTTTTTCTCCGGAAAGGCTAACTGTAGAAAAAAGCTATTCAGCTAATCCTAAAGATTTGCCGGGTCTTGCTTATGGCTTAAATCCCAAATATACTTTTTCCGCCTTTATTGTCGGCAAAGGCAATGAACTAGCCAGGGCAGCAGCTCAATCAGTTGCAGCCACTCCCGGAGAAACCTATAATCCTCTTTTTATTTATGGCGGCGCTGGCTTAGGCAAAACCCATCTTTTACAGGCGATCGGCCATGAAATAGCCAAAAATTACAGCAAGAAAAAAATACTTTACTTAACCTGTGAAAAATTCACTAATGATTTTGTTAATTCTGTGGCTAATGGCAAAGCCTACAATTTTAAAGACCTTTATCGTTCCGTTGATGTCTTATTAATTGATGACATCCAGTTTTTAGCTGGCAAAGAAGGCACCCAGGAGGAATTTTTTCACACCTTCAATGCCTTACATCAAAACAATAAACAAATTGTTTTGTCTGCTGACCGTCCGCCAAAATCTATTCCGGCCTTAGAGAATCGTTTATTGACCCGGTTTGAATGGGGCATGATCGCAGATATTTCTCTGCCTGATTATGAAACTAGGCTGGCAATTTTAGAAACAAAGGCTCTGGAAAAAAAATATGCTCTTGATCGTGCTATTCTTAATTATTTAGCGACAAATATTTCCAGCAATATCAGGGAATTAGAAGGGGCTTTAAATAGAATTATTGCCTTTCATCAATTAAATGCCATCCCGCCAACCCTGGAAAGCGTAAAAAAAATCCTGGTTGGAATTACCACCAATCTGCAAAAACGATCTCTTATACCCAAAGATATTATTTTAGCTGTTTCTAATTTTTATGATGTAAAATTAGAAGATCTATTGGGCAAATGCCGAGAAAAAAAGCTCGTTAATCCCCGCCAAATTGCCATGTTTTTGCTCAGAGAAGAAATTAAAAGTTCATTTCCCACCATTGGCCAGGAATTGGGCGGACGAGACCACACCACGGCCATGCACGCAATTCATAAGATACAAAATGATTATGATAATGATGAAAAAACGCGCCGGGAAATAGAGCAGATCAAACAACGCCTTTATACTATTTAAATTTTTGTGTAAAACAAGTTGATAAACCACTGGATTTCTGAGGACAGACCCTTTAAAAGCTTGCGAAAAACTATTCACACTTTTAAGCCTTTGGTGGATAAAAAACTAGTTTAAATTTTATCTGTTTTTTTCTCCACAAGCCATACACAAATCTTACCTGGCATCCTAAACAAGTTATTAAACAGTTTTTTTAAAAAAACTCCTTTATAACCGTTAAATTTTGAACTTTTCTCAACTTATCCACTTCCTTATTACTATTATTACTTTTATAAATTAATTATTTAATAATATAAATATGAAAATATCCTGTACTCAAGAAAATTTAAACCAAGGTCTAAATATTGTTTCTCATATTGCCAGTAAAAATACATCCTTGCCGATTTTAAGCAATGTTTTAATAAAAGCTGAAAAAGGCGTCTTAAGTTTTATTACCACAAATTTAGAAATGGGGATTAATTGTTTGGTCAGGGGAAAAATTGAGCAAGACGGCAGCTATACTGTAAGTTCAAAATTATTTAGTGACTATATAAATTTATTGCCAAATCAAAAGATTGAAATAGAGTTAAAAGATGATTTTCTACAAATAAAATCAGCTGATCAGGATACGAAAATTAAAGGTAATGGCTCTGAAGAATTTCCCCTAATTCCTCAGGTTGAAAAGAAAAACCCTTTTTCTTGCAAGATTTCGGATTTACTTAAAGCTCTTTCCCAGGTTTTATTTGCAGTTTCTGTGTCAGAAACCAGGCCGGAAATATCAGGCGTGTATTTTAATTTTAGCGATAATTTTCTAACCCTGACTGCTACTGACAGCTATCGCTTGGCGGAAAAGAAAATTAGGCTGAAAGAAAAAGTTAAGGCTGACAAAGAAGTGATTATACCAGCCAGAACAATTGCTGAATTGTTCAGGATTTTATCAGGCTATTCTGCTGGCCAGGAAATGTCTGGCGAAGAGACGGCCGCTTCAGACCAGCTTCAAATTTACTTTGAAGACAACCAAGTTTTATTTGAATTTGACAGCGTGGAATTAATTTCCAGAATAATTGAGGGCCAGTACCCGAATTATAAGCAGATAATTCCAGCCAGTCATAAAACCAGGGCAGTTGTCAGCATTGCCGAATTTATTAAAGCAGCTAAAACAGCGGCCTTATTTTCCCGTACCGGCATTTATGATATTAATTTGGAGTTTAAAGCAGGTAAGCTGATTGTTTCTTCAACTAATAGCCAATTAGGCGAGAATCAGACAAAGATTGAAACTAAGGTAGAAGGCGAGGATAATAAAATCGTGGTTAATTTTCGTTATTTATTGGATGGCTTGCAAAACAGCGATTCCTCAGACATAATTTTTGAAATGACTGATAATAACAACCCCTGCGTTTTAAGGCCGGCTGAAAGTTTGAATGAAAAAAAAGAAGCGATCGCTTCTGAAGATTATCTTTATATTATCATGCCGATAAAGCAGTAAAAAGTTAAGAGAATCGCTATCCCTCTAATTCGTCAAAAATGCAGGTTGTGGTTAATTTACGAAATAAATTCGCATAGAAACGAGTTAAACGAAATAAAAATAGCTCTTTTCCACCCTCGATTTGAAGTACACACTTTTATATTATAGAATAATGCAATTTCAAATTCAAAGAAAATCAAATCAAAAACCGAAGTAAAGAAAAGATTGGATTGGCTGAAAACAGAATTATAAAAATTGAAATAATAAACCAAAATATTAACTTTAATTATAAATATGCCAAACCAAGAAAAAGAACCAAATCCAATGCAAAAACCTGAAGAATCTACAAAAGAAGGCGTAGAAGCACTAAGTCCTGATTTTTTTGATAAATTTAGCTTAGCAAGATCTATTAGTGGCGAAAGAGCTTCCGAAGAGGATGAGACCAAAAGAGATAAATTAAGACAAGAATTTGATTCTCTTATTCAATATTTGGGAAAAGAGGTTAAGATGCATATTAAAACAGATAAACAAATATCTGATTTTATAGACCAAGTTTTAGAAAAATGCGATTTTGATAACCTTGTAAAAAAAGACGGTAAAATTATAAAAATCCGCCATGACAACACTATTGATGATACGTGGAGGGATATTCATCGAATAGCTTTTCCAGATGCTTCATTAGACAAGCTTGCCCTAATAGATAAAAAATTTCATTATATTTCTAACTTTCTCCTTTTTGAGTTTTGGATGAAGGTGCGAGATAATTTTTCCGACGAAAGAACATGGAATATTTTAAAAGATAGATTACTGGATGGTTGTAATTATATTATGCTGGATATGAATAAAGATTATATGGATCAAGTAACTCCCGAAGTATATTTAAAATATTTAAAAATGATTAAGAACGTTATTTCAGAAAACCCCAAATTGGAGAAAGAGATATTAAAATGGTTATGGCTTTCTTCTGAAGCAAAAAAATATTTAATGAAAGAAAAGGAGGGCGCTGAACTGATTTCATATCTGGAAAACAGGAAAAAGGAAAGTGAAAAAGAAGATTAGTTTTTCAATAATTAAGGAAAGAATTTTACAAAAAAATGTTTTAAGTGTGTGCTAAATTTATGTTTTCACCCAAGAGCTATTTTTACATCGTTTAACACGGTATATCCGATATCGCATTAAAATTTTAAGAAATCCATCAAGTCACCAAATTAAGGCGACATCGGATATACCGAAACGTTAAGTGAAATTTTGCCCAATTTTCTATAAGATATAAATATGGATTTTCAATTTAAAAGAAAAAGACTTGATACTCTTAGCAACAAACAAATGTTGGACGAATTAGAAAAGGTTGCCAAGCACTTTAACTATGTAGAATTTGGTTGGCGTGATTTCGATAAAGTAGCCAATATTAGTGCTGGTTCAATAAAAAACCACTTTGGTAATTGGACAAAAGGTCTTGAAGCACTTAGACAGCATCTTTCGCAAAAAGGGCTGGACTTATCACCGCGTCCTCACGCTCCTAATAGAAAATATTCTGATAAGGATTTATTCGATGAAATGGAAAGAATTTGGAAATTGAGAGGACAAAGACCTTCGCGCACAGAATGGGAAATGTCTGAGCCAAAAATTTCTTATGGTATTTATAAGCATCGTTTTGGTAGTTGGGTAGCTGCTTGTAGTAAATTTATTGAGTACAAAATGGGCAACGAAATTTTGGCAGATGATTTTATTCTACCGGAGCGCGAGGACAAAAAAACACAACGGCCAGTGTATAAAAGAGAAAATTCAAGAAACATATCTTTATCAGTGAGACTGAAAGTATTAAATAGAGATAACTTTCGTTGTGTTTTTTGCGGAAAAAGTCCAGCCACAGATATTGGCACAAAACTACACCTTGACCACATCAAGCCCTTTTCTAAAGGTGGCAAAAGTTCAATTGAAAATCTACAAACATTATGCGCGGAATGTAATCTTGGAAAAAGTGATAACGAAGAAATTAGGCAAAACATCACTTAACACGGCATATACGGTTCCGCTTCGCTCCACCCATATTGCTAACGCAACATCGTATATGCCGAAACGTTAGACGAAATATCGTTAAATTATAGACATGTTAACCCAAATAATTTCAGGTTTCATAATAGCAGTCGTGTCATTTTTCTTTGGCTATTTTTTGTTTACAGTGCAACGAAAAGAAGCTATTAGACTAGAACTATTTAAGAAGAGATTAGACTGCTATGATAAAATAATGGCCTTTATGCAAAAAATAGACCAGGAAGTTATTGCCAATAATTTTTTAATCGATAAAATGGAAAATGAAAAATATGTTTTGGAGATTTACAATCTAACTCTACCCAATCGGCATTATTTATCTGAAAAAATCCATGATTTACTCGAGCTGGATTTAGTTAATTTATTTGACACACTTCCTGAAAGTGCAGGCGATTTAGAACAAAAATGTGATCAAATAAAAGTACTAATACAAGACGAGGTCGGATCATATATTATTGACACAAAACATATAAAAAAAATCATTGGCAACAACAAGAAAAAAGATACTATTTTAAAACATTACGAAAAAGTATAATTTAACGATATTTCGCCTAACACGGCATAAGCGGCTACTCAAAAATTGAAAACTTACTCTAACTTAAAAATATGAAAAAAATTATTTTCCCATTTTACAACAAAGATCGTCACAAATTCCTCGCAGAGAAATGGTGGTTTCGGGCAATAATCGTAATTTATGTAATTGGCTTCATTATTACACCATTCGCAATTTGGTTTTGGCACGTCAAAGAGTCTTCTGGCTGGTGTTATAATAGCCTATACATTTACTACGATGACAAACCTGCATTTGATGCACAACTAGCAGATTGTACAAGATTTGCCCGAGAAGCATGGATAAACGGAATACCAATAGCTATTTTAGGTTGGTTAATAATTCATTATCTTATACAAATAATTTTTTTCAAAATAATTGTAAATTATATTGTTTTAGGGAGGAAAAAGTAACTTTCCAATTTTTGTTCAGTCCATATTTACTGGCAGTAATGCACTTCGCGCAAAATTATATTGCCAGAAAACATCGCTTATACCAAAACGTTATGCAAAGCCGAAAAAATTCTTAGAAAATAAATGTGCCTTCAACTAAAATAAAAAAGTTATTTGAGCAAATTAAGCCATTATACGCGAGGCGCAGCAAAGAAATTTTATTTCATGGCTGGCACCATATTCTTTTTGTTAGAAACAAAGCCTTGTTTTTTTCTAAGTCAGTTAATGCCAATAAATTAATTGTAGAAGCGGCTGCTTTAACACATGATATTAATTATATTGTTAAACCCAATTCAGAGCCAGAAATAGGCAAAAAGCTTCGCCAAAAATTATTAAGTAAGGCAGGTTTTACTTTTGAAGAGAAAAATATGATTGAAAAGGTTATTCTGGAAGCTCATACCAGAACACGCATTAGAAAGATTTCCCCTGAAGGCATGGCTTTAAGCGATGCTGATACATTGTTTAAAGCTCTACCTATTACGCCAATAGTTTTAGCTCAAAAGTATCTGCTCCAAAATAAAGTGGACTTATTAAAACTTGCCCGCAAAATAACTGCCGAACAAAATCCACTAATGAAAAAAAACATTTATTTTTATACTGCTTACGCTAAGAAAGAATATTTGCATTGGGCTAAAGTGAATTTGATGTTATGGAATAATGTTGTTGAGGCGTTAAAAGACAAAGATGTAAGGAATATTTTACAAATTGTTAATCAATTAAAAATTAATAAGTAAAGTATTACATATTTACGCTGCTTGGGCTTTAAGAAGAAGCATGTTAAAAGGCTTCTTTTTTTATTAGAAATTAGGTAATCTCTTTTTGAGCATTTTGGATTAGAAAAGAAAAAAGTCTCCTAGATTATAAAATCTAAGAGACCTTGTATGTGTTTGGGGTGACATCATCAATTTTCTCGGCCAGCCAATTCCAGAGCTGTTTTGATCATTAGATCAAGATTTGTATCAGGATTTACTCCGGCGGCAGCAACTTCAGTGCGTTGGGCGAAAAGAGGCAGACGGTTGAATCTTTTTGGTATCTCTTGACCAGTCAACTTGTTGTAGGCAACTTTGCCAAGCCTCTTTGTTTTCCAGCCAACATTTTTAAACGTTGAAGGAAAAATGTGATCCAGATATACTTCACCCTCTTGAAGTTCAGGATGCTGGAAACCAATACTTACCATCGATACCCCCTCCTTAAGCAGGTTTCTTTTGGAGTACCATCACCCAATTAGTTGGGCGAATTCCCAGAAGATTTGGGATGTTCCCGAAGCTTTCAAAATTCAGGCGAGCCGTTTTAATCTCCAGGGTTGGATCATTTTTATACTTTAAAGTGGCCGCTTCTTCGTCTGTTTCTTCGACAATAACAACAAGAGTTCTTGACATTTTTACCTCCTAGGTATATTTGTTTTTTCTGAAGAAATAGCACCTTTTATAAAAAGGTACGCCCAAATAAGAATTATGTCAATAGGGCAGTAAAAATTAAGCTGGCAGAAAAAACAGAGAAAAGAGCGGTTTTTGTTTCAGTAAAAGTGTGTTAAAATTAAGACAAGATGGAATGCCAGAAACCTAAAAATTTAAAACAATGTAATTGCTCTTATGCGTGTCCTAGAGAAGGGTTGTGTTGTGAGTGCTTAAGATATCACCGCAAAAGGAGGGAGCTACCCGCCTGTTATTTCACTCCAGAACAAGAAAAAACATATGATCGTTCAATCGCATATTATTTAAAAAATCATAAAAATTAGCATTGCCCGCTAAAGCGGGGTATAAATAAATATACTATGACAAAACTAATTTTTGACATTGAGACAATTGGCGAAGATTTTGATTTAATGGATGAAACAACCCAAAAGGCTTTAACCCGCTGGTTAAAAAGAGAGGCTTATTCAGATGAGGCTTACAAGACTGCCTTGGCTAATATAAAAAATGAACTGGGGTTTTCACCCTTGACTGGACAGATTGCAGCCATCGGGGTTTTAGAAGTTGAAACGAATAAAGGCGTTGTTTATTTCCAGGCGCCTGGGCAAGATATTAAAGAGAAAGAAGAAGGCGGGATTAAATTCAAGATGGCCAGTGAAAAAGAAATGTTAGAAAAATTTTGGCAAGGCGCGATTAATTACACTGAATTTGTAAGCTTTAACGGCCGTGGTTTTGATGTGCCATATTTAATGCTTCGTTCCGCAGTCCATGAGGTTAAGCCAACTAAAGATTTAATGTCCAATCGCTATTTAAACAGTCAGAAATTTAATGCCATGCACATTGACCTGATGGATCAATTATCGTTTTATGGCGCCATGCAAAGGAAAGGCAGTTTGCATCTATATTGCCGTGCTTTTGGCATTAAAAGCCCAAAGGCTGAAGGAATTAGCGGTGATGATGTGGCTGCTTTATATAAAGCCAAGGAGTATGAAAAAATTGCTAAATATAATTCCTGGGATTTACGCGCAACACGTGAAGTTTTCCTTCGCTGGAACCAATTTATTAACATAAAGTGAAAATTTTTAATTTATAATTATAAATTTTTAATCAATGACTAAATTTAAAAATTTTAAATAGTTGGATTTTAAGCATTTAAGAATTTAAAATTGATTTAGCCCTAAAAATTTAGAATCTAGCCTTAAAATATGTTGTGGCTTTACATTACAATTGCAGCTTATTTGCTTTTTGCCCTGGCTAATATCGGAGATAAATTAGTTGTCAGCAAATTTAAAACAGCGCCAATTGCTTATGCTTTTTATGTCGGAATTTTGGGCGTCGTTGCTGTTATATTATTACCCTTTGGAGTAAAATGGATTAATTTTAATTTGCTGGTGATTTCTTTTTTCGCAGGCGTAGCCTTTATTATGGCTGCTTTTTTTATGTATAAGGCCTTGGCCCAGGGCGAAGCCAGCAGAGCCATTACTTTACTGGGCAGTTCCAGCCCTATTTTTACTTTTTTGCTCTCAGCTGGAATTTTGCAGGAAAAATTGAATGATGAAGAATTAATATCATTTGGCATTTTAGTTTTGGCAATTATTTTGCTTTCCCAGCATAAGCCAGATGGCAAAAAAACCAAGATTCACTGGGAATTAATTATCTGGGCTTTATTAGCAGGATTGTTTTTTTCCATTAATTATGTTTTGACCAAATTCTTATTTTACCAAGAAACTTTCGTGACTGTTTTTTTCTGGACCAGAATTGGCGGGGTTTTAACGGCTCTCTTTATTTTCGGCTTAGCTAAAACCAGGAAAATAATTAAAAAAGATTGGCAGAGGCCAAAAAAGCAAAAAGGACTTTTAGTTTTTGGCATTCAGCTGGTCGGTGGCTTGGGCGTAATTTTTCAAAGCTATGCCTTGAATTTAGCCAGCGCAACGTTGGTTAATGCCTTGCAGGCTATTCAGTATGCCTTGGTTTTTATCATGGCAATTTTTTTAGGCAAAAAAATTCCCGAGCTAAAAGAAAATTTAGCCAAGCGGGAAATTATTATAAAAATTATCGCGATTATATTGGTGGCTATCGGCTTATATATATTAACCTCACAATAATATATGAAATCTAAAAAGCCAATTTTATTTATGATTATTTTTATTTTCGCCATTCTGATTGTAGGGCTTATCTTTTGGGCCAAAGAAAGCTATAACCCCAATAAAAAAATTATTTATGGCGTAACTTTTACCAAAAGCTTTGCCAAATATCTGGATTTGGATTGGCGTGAGGTGTATAAAGAGACCTTAGATGACTTGCAGGTCAGATATTTGAGGATCCCTGTTTTTTGGGATGAAATTGAGCCTGAAAGAAATCTTTATAATTTTACTGATATTGATTGGCAGGTTGCTGAAGCTGAAAAACGCGATGCTCATTTAATTTTAGTTTTAGGCCGCAGGCAGCCACGCTGGCCAGAATGCCATGATCCAGCCTGGGTGGAAGGGCTGCCTTACGCTGAAGTCAGGGCAAAGATTTTAAATAATATTAAATTAGTGGTAACCCGCTATAAAAACAGCCATGCTGTAGAAATTTGGCAGGTTGAGAATGAACCTTTTTTAGATTTTTTTGGCCAATGTTCAAAGATGTCCAAAAAGGAACTGCAAGAAGAAATTGATTTAGTAAAATCTTTAGATAAACGCAAGGTTTTAATTACTGATTCAGGAGAGCTCAGCACTTGGTATCCCAGCATAAAAATGGGTGATATGTTCGGCACTAGTATATATCGAGTAACCTATAATAAATACATTGGCTATTGGCGTTATTGGTTTGTGCCAGCATCTTTTTATCGCTTGAAGGCTTTAATTTACTCCAAACCTTTAGATGCGGTAATTATTTCTGAATTACAAGCTGAACCATGGTTTTCTTCTGGACCCAAAGGAAGTCCATTGTCTGAGCAATATAAAACCATGAACGCAGACCAATTAATAAAAAACGCGGATTATGCCAATCAGACAAATTTTTACCGCGCATACTTTTGGGGAGTGGAGTGGTGGTATTGGTTGAAAACAGTTGAAAAAGACAATTCTGTTTGGGAAGCGGCAAGCAAATATTTTAAAAGTTAACCATGAAAAAATCTTTAAAAATCGGATTTTTTACTGACACTTATTTGCCTCAGGTGAATGGCGTTGTTACCTCAATTGAAAGTTTTCGCCAGGAGCTAGAAAAACAAGGCCATCAGGTCTATATTTTTTGTCCCAGGGCTGACCATAAAAAAGATGACAAAAGTATAATCCGTTTCCCTTCTATAAAATTCGTTTTCCAGCCAGAATACCATGTTTCCTTGCCCTTTACCAGGCACTTATTGCGGGATTTTTGGGAAAAAGAATTAGATATTGTCCATGCTCACACGCCATTTAGCCTGGGTCTTTTAGGCTATTATTACTCATATATTAAGAAAGTTCCCTTTGTCTATACCTATCACACTCTTTATCCTGAATATGTAAAATCGTATGTGTGGAACGGCAGATTAATAACTCCTAAGATGGTTGCAAAAATTACGGCCATGTTTTCTAACAGATGCGATTTAAATATTGCCCCTTCGGGAAAGATAAAAAAACTTTTAAAAAGTTATGGCGTAAAAAAACCAATTACAGTATTGCCCACGGGAATTAAGGTTGAAAAATTCAGTAAAAGAGCCAGGCCAAATAATTTTAGAAGCAAATATAAAATTAAGCCTGAGGAAAAAGTTTTGCTTTATGTCGGACGGCTAGGGCAAGAAAAAAATATTGAATTTTTGCTTAAAGCATTTTTTGTATTAAAGCAAAGCCAGCAGAAAATTAAATTAATACTTGTCGGCGACGGCCCTGCTAAAAAGAATTTACAAAAGTTAGTTAAAGATCATGGCTTGGGTAAAGACGTTATCTTTACGAGTTATTTATCTCAAACAGAAGTAATTAGAGCGAATCAGTCAGCAGATTTATTTATTTTTGCTTCTAAAACTGATACTCAGGGTTTAGTTCTATTAGAAGCAGCTGCCAGCGGCTTGCCTATAGTCGCAGTGAAAGACGATGCCTTTGTTAAAATCTTAGAAGACAAGGTAAATGGATATATAGTAAAACAAAATGTGGCGGAATTTAATAAAAGAATATTGCAAATTTTAGATAACAAAAAATTATATCAGAGGTTATCCAAAAAATCAGCAGAGATTGCCGAGAATTTCAGTATTGAAAAGCAGACAGCTGAATTAATCCAAGCTTATCGTAAATTATTACACTAAGAAAATAAAAAAGCGCCCTGCCCAAAAGCCGGGAGCTTTTTTATTTTAATCTAATCTAAGATATTTAATTTTAAGCTGCTAGAATTGGCATTAGCGCCGCTCTTTGTTGAGATTTGCGCATAAATCTCGTAAGAACCCGTGGCTGGCGTATTTGTCCAGGTGAAGTTCATCTGCTCAGAGGAAACTTGCATGATGGTAGAGATTTTTTGTTCCGGCGCATTAAAGCTGCGGGCAAAGAAAGTCAGACCGGAGACCTCTGTTGATTTAGTAAGGATAAAATTAAAATTTAAAGGAAAGTTTGATTTGTAAAAATTGGAATTGTCCCTGGGGTTTAGCCAGTTGATTTGCGGCATAGCAGGCGGCAGTTTCAGGTTAACTGTGATCTGGACAGAAGTTGAATTATCAATATCATCATAAGCTGTGACTTTCAGCTGGTGATAGCCATTTTCAGCTTCAAGGGAATTAACATCTATATTATACGGGGAAGAAGTGGCTGTGCCAACTATATTATCATCAATTGCATAAACAACTCGGCTAATGCCTCGCAACGCGCTAGCCTGGACTTGAAATTTAACCGGATAAGATTCTAAAGTTTGTTTATCCTGAGGATTAATAAGCGTCAAGGTTGGTTGGTTTTGAGGCACATGCAGATCATCAAATTCAGTCGGAGCTTGTTCATTGCTTATTTCAATGCCAGAATCCTTAGCTGTTTTTTCTACCCATTTATTAACGCCATCTTCCCAGGCCTGGAACATTGGGTCAGCAGCTGGATTTTCTGGAGGAGGGCCAGTCGGATTATCTTTATTTATGTAATATAAAATATCATGATTTTGATTAAACTTCTTTTTTATCCTGAAAGATTCAGGTGTTAAAGGTGTGGCTAATTTGCCTGAGGCTTTGTCTATTTCAACTTCCATATCAGAAGGAGATTGGCCGCGCAAAATCGGAGGCAAGGTCTCAGCAAGTGGCTCAGGAGCTTTAAACCCTTCAACAGGCGTGCCGTTTAAGGTTTTTTGCATATATTCATGCCAAATTGGCGCGGCGACATTAACCCCATCTGCGTTGCCTTTCATGTCCGTACCATCGCTATTGCCAGCCCAGACTCCAGTCACAATAGAAGGAGTAAAGCCAATTGTCCAGCCATCATTATTATCATTGGTAGTGCCTGTTTTAGCTGCGACAGGCCTGTCAGATAAAGTTAAATTTGGCGCTGCGCCAAAAATAAAAGCGCGAGCGCTTGGGTCAGTTAAAATATTGTTAACCTGGCGCACTGCATTTTCTGACAAAACTTTGTGCTTTTTTTCTTTAAATTCATCCAGCACATTGCCGTTTTTATCTTCAACTTTCAAGATCGCTTGGACTTCAGCTCTTTCGCCATCGCGAGCAAGGGCTGTATAAGCGCCGACATGGTCAATTAATTTAACTTCACAGCCGCCCAAGACTAAGGCCAGGCCGCATTGACTTTTGTCGGTAATTGTGGAATAACCCAGATTTTGCAAAAGCTTTTTGACATTATCATAGCCGGCCAAATAAAGAGTTTTAACAGCAGGAATATTTAAAGAGCCGGCCAGAGCTGATTTCATCGTAATCGGCCCTCTTTCTTTGAAGTCATAATCATGCGGCTCATAAACTATTGGCGAGGTGGCGAAGATCGTGCTTACATCATACAAAATTGTTTCAGGGGTAAAGCCTTTTTCAAAAGCAGCGGCATAAACTATAGGTTTGATTGAAGAGCCGGGCTGACGCGGTGAAATGGCGACATTAACTTGTCCTGAGATTTTGTCATCAGTAAAATCCTGAGAACCAACCATGGCTAGAATTTCGCCTGTTTTAGCATCAACTGAAACTAAAGCAGCATTGGAAGCATTATATTTTTTTAAATTATTATCTTTGGCATTATGGACTGCGTCTTCGGCAATTTTTTGCTTATCCATATCTAAGGTAGTAATGACTTTTAAACCGCCTTGTTCAATGGCCTTATCGCCTAATTTTTCCGCTAATAATTCTTTGACATAAAAAACAAAATGCGGTGCAGTAATGCCAGCCACAGCCTCTTTTTTAAATTCTAATTTTTCTGCTTTGGCATCTCCAGCTTCATCTTTGGTGATGTAACCGTTTTTTGCCATTTCATCCAAAATCCAATGCTGGCGCCAATATAAATCATCAGTATGCGAGCCATAAGGGGAGAGCCTGGTCGGCGCTTGGGGAATAGCGGCTAAAATAGCAGCCTCGCCCAAAGTTACGTCTTTGGCTTTTTTGCCGAAGAAATAATTGGCAGCTGACTCAACCCCATAATTAACAGACCCATAAGGGATTTCATTGAAATACATTTTTAAAATTTGATCCTTGGTATATTTTTTTTCAATCTGGTAGGACAAAATCCATTCTTTTATTTTTCTGGGAATCGTTCTTTCGTTTGTTAAAATTGCGTTTTTTACCAATTGCTGAGTTAAGGTGGAGCCGCCACGAATCCCTTTCCCTCTTAAAGGATCAATAATAACTGATTCAATAATTGAAAAGAAATTTATGCCATGATGTTCATAAAAGTACTTGTCTTCAGCGGAAATAGTCGCCCATTTAACATAATTAGAAATCTGATCCAGCTCTACAATTGTCCTTTTTTCATCACCATGAATATCAAAAAGCAAGGTTTCACCTTTGCGGTCATAGATTTTGGTTGATTCAGAGACAACCCGGTCAATTAATTTATCTGGATTTGGCAAGTCATGTGAAAACCAGGCGATGGCAGCCACAGAAAAGATCCCAAAAAGCAAAACCAAAATAATGCCTAAAATAATAAGTTTGCCAATTAGTTTTTTGGCTGAAACTTTGTGTTTTTTAGGCTGATTATTATTGGCAGCTGCAAATTCATGGCTGCGATGGACCAGTCGGCGTTTTTTATGTCTTTGCCATTCTTTCGGTGATCTTGTTAATTGAGGGATGGGCATATGGATTAAATTACAAATATCAAATTCCAAATAACAAACCTGCGTTTGCCGTAGCAAACTACGGTTTGCGAAGGCAAAAAACAAAAAAATTGGAAATTATTTAATTAAAAATGCTCGTCTCGGCTTTGTATTAATCTATTGAGTTTTTATTTTTTTAATCCGAGCCGAAGTCTGTCTTGGCCAAGGCCAGGCCGGACAAAATTCAAAATTATTTAATATATAGAGTATAGCTGATTTTTTTAGTTTTTTCAAGGATTAGAGGTCTATTTGGCTGAGAAGTTTTTTTGACTGCAAATAGGTCAGGGCAATAGCCAGAGCATCAGCCGCATCATCTGGCTTAGGTATTTGCTTTAAGTTTAGCAAAATTTTAACCATGGCCTGAACTTGGCGTTTGTCTGCTTTGCCATAACCGCAAACTGACTGTTTAACCTGCAAGGGCGTAAATTCATAGAGGGGGAGTTTGTTTAATATCGCTGTGAGCAGGATTACTCCACGCGCTTGGCCAACTTGCAAGGCAGTCTTTACATTTTTACAAAAAAATAATTGCTCAACAGCAATTACATCTGGCCTGTACTTTTTGATCAATTTATTTAAGGATTGATGAATATATTTTAATCTTTCTGGGAATTTTTGTCTGGGCGAGGTTGAAATAATGCCAAAATCAAGAATTTGATTATTTTTGCCTGTTTCCTTAATAAAAGCAAACCCAGTAGTTGCTACCCCTGGATCAACACCTAGAATTATTATTTCATTGGGCATTTTATTCTTTTAAATTTGTGTAATAATTATCAACATCATCATTGTCATCAAAAGCTTCAAATAATTTTTGATTTTTTTCCTGCAGTTCGGCTGAAACAGTAATTTTTTCCCTGGGCACAAATTCAATTTCAGCATAATCACTACTTAAGCCCAGATCTTTTAATTTACCAAAGACTTTCTGCAAATCTTCAACTTTGGTAAAAATAGTCAGGCCGTCTTCACTGGTCGCAATATCTTGCGCGCCAGCATCAATGATTTGCAATTCTAATTCATCTAGATTTTTATTGCTTAATTGCGCTTGCTCTATTCTAATTACGCCTTTTTGCTCAAATTGCCACATGACTGAATTAGGGTTGCCTAAAGTGCCGCCATTGGCTGAAAATAAATGCTTCATATCAGAAGCAGTGCGGTTTTTATTATCTGACAAGCATTTGATTATCAGAGCAGTGCCTCCTGGACCAAAGCCTTCATAAGTTAATTCTTCTATTTTTTCTCCTTTGATTTCGCCAGTGCCTTTTTTAATCGCGCGTTCAATATTTTCTTTGGGCACATTGGCTGCTCTGGCTTTTTCAATAGCCAGACGCAAAGAAAAATTGGAGTCTGGATCACCACCTTTTTCTCGGGCAGTCACTGTGACAGCCTTGGTTAGTTTGGTAAACAAATTAGCACGTTTAGCATCTTGCGCGCCTTTTGTTCTTTTGATATTTGCCCATTTAGAATGCCCGCTCATATGTTAGATTTTTAGATTATAGATTTATAGATAATTATACTAATAAGTATTTAAATTTTAGCAAATTTAGGCAGGAATTTCAAGTTTAGGAAATTTTTATCATAATTCTGATTTGGAAAAATTGATATCCACAGATTGCCCCAAAAGCACTTGCTAAAAATAAAATAGCTGTTATACTAAAAGTAATAAAGGAGCAAAGGAGGCGTTTTCTAACTTTATAAAATTATTGCTATATGTTTAAAATACCCTGTTTGATTATTTTGCAGCCATGCTTAGTAAAATAATCAGCAGGGTTTTTATATTATGATAATTTTCATATTTCTATTTATTTTTTTAATTGCGGCCGCCATTATCTTGTTGTTTTTGGGCTATAATTATGTTGCGCTGGCGCTTAGTATTATTATAATCTGCCTGTTATACTTAGGCCTAATTTTTGTAATGATAGAATGCTATAGAGTCTTATTCGTGGGCAATGCGCCTTATGTGCCGACCCGCAAAAAATTAATAAATAAAATTTTAGAAGCCGTTGATTTTAAGGAAAAAGCTTTGGTCTATGAATTAGGTTGCGGCAGCGCCAAGTTTTTACGCAGCTTGGCTAAAACTAAAGATATTCAGGCTATTGGTTATGAATATTTTATCATGCCCTACATTTTTGCCCGTTTATACTGTTTATTAGCAAATAGGAATGTAAAAATATATTATCAGGATTTTTTTAAGGCTGATTTGTCTCAGGCGGATTACATTTTTTGTTTTTTAATTGATAAGGAAATGGCTCGTTTAGAGGGGAAGCTGATCGCAGAATTAAAGCCGGGCGCTTTAGTTATTTCCAATACTTTTAAATTCACGAATTGGGAGCCGATTAAAATAGTTGCCCTGAACGAAAATAAAAAATTAAGCTTAAATAACAGAGTTTTTATCTACCGGAAATAGTTTAAAAAAATGAGGGGATTTGTTATAATTCAAGCATGAAGAATCTCCTGCATTTAGGCGTAAAGTTAAAAGAACTGATAATAAAAAATCAGTTTATTTTGTATCTAATGATTTTTTTTACGGCTTTTTTGGCCTATTTGTGGATTCAGTCTTCACCGACTTTTTTAGACCCCGATTCATTTTACCATCTAAAAATGGCCAAGCTTATTGCCGAGCGTGGAGTGATTTTAGATTTTCCCTGGCTGCAGTTTACAGTGCTAAAGGATTATTACATTGACCATCATTTTCTCTATCATGTTGCAGCCATACCTTTTATTAAGGTTTTTGGAGATTTTGCCGGATTTAAATTGTATACTGTAATTTTGGCTACACTGTTTATCTTTTTGTCTTACTGTTTCTTTAAAAAGGAAAAGCTTAAATATGCAGAGATTTATGCGCTGATAATGATTTTTACAGCTGACTTTATGTTTAGGATTTCTTTGGCCAAAGCCAGCGCGTTTTCTTTAATCATCTTATTTGCAGGCATATATTTTATTTTTTATAAGAAATACTGGCTTTTATTTTTGGGCGCTTATTTGTATGTTTTGTCATATGGAGGGTTTCCGCTTCTGGCGGTAATCACCCTAATTTACGTTTTTGCGCGTGCTTTTGATTTAACTTTTATTAATAAAATAAAATTCATAGAGCCGGCGCATGTTTCATTAATAAAAAAAGTATTTAAGAATTTCGCGGTTTTTTTAAAGAATATTCTCTCGTGGGAGAGTGCAAGAATTATAGCCGCCACCTTGAGCGGAATTTTTGTCGGTCTGATTTTAAATCCATATTTTCCCAAAAATCTGAATTTTTATTGGCAGCAGCTGGTGCAGATCGGGATTATTAATTTTCAAGGCGTGGTTAATGTGGGCGGAGAGTGGTATCCATATGAATTTTTAAAATTAATTTCTGATACAGGAGTTTTATTCATCTTTGGGGTAGTAGCTTTTGTCCTATTTTTTATTTTTATTAAAAAGCAAAACGCCAAAAGCATTTTCTTTTTATTGGCAGCCTTATTTTTTTTATTTTTAACCCTGAAATCAAAGCGTTATATAGAATATTTTGTGCCATTTTTAGATTTTTTCGTGGCTTTTACCCTAGGGAATATTCTTGCCGAGGTTAAAGTCAAAGAATTTTTGCAGATTTTTAAAAAAGAAAATTATATAATCGGCTTGCTCTTACATTTTTGTTTGATTTATGCGGCTATTATTTTTCCCTTAATAATGATGCGGGATGCATATCTGACCAGGCAGAGCTTTAAGGGCGGGATAGAATTCAGCCGATTCTCCGGCATTAGCAAGTATTTGCTGGCAAATTCTCAGCCAGGACAAATTGTAATGCAGACTGACTGGGATGATTGGCCGATGTTATTTTATTATAATGATAAGGATTATTATATTGTTGGTCTGGATCCGACTTTTATGTATAATTATGATCCGGTGTTATATAATTTATTCGCAGATATAACTACAACAAAAAAAGCAGATGATTTGTATCAGATAGTTAAAAATACTTTTAAAGCCAGCTATTTTATAGTGGATAAAGATCGCTTTTGGCTAGTTCAAAATTTGCAAAATGATGGTAATTTTACCAAAGTCTATGAAGATAATGACGGTTCAATATATAAATTGAAGTAAAGTTTATGTTTAAGGGTTATACTAAGCGAGAAAATTTAATTGTGCTAGTAATAATTGGCACTGCGCTTTTGCTCTCCAGCCTGCCTTATGCGGTGGGTTTTTTTTGGGGCGGGCAAAATCATTTTCTCGGCGGCAGCCATATGAATTTAGGTGATGTGAGCGTTTACCGCTCATATATTGAGCAGGCAAAAGAAGGCAAAATATTGGTCTTGAATTTATTTACTTCAGAAACACAAACTGCCATGTATTTTACTCCGCTGTGGCTGGTGCTGGGGCTCTTGGCCAGACTTTTTAGCCTAAATAGCCTTTTAATTTTTCATTTAGCCAGGTTTTTAGCCGGATTTTTATTTTTATACTTTATTTTTTATTATTTTCTGGATTTATTTTTTAAAAAATATTGGGATAAAATCATTGCCTTACTTTTAATTTGTTTCTCCTCGGGCTTGGGTTTGTTTTTTAAGCCTCAGACAAAAAGTATAATTTTTGACGCCAAATATATCTGGCAAAATTTTTCAGTTGACTTGATTATGCCAGAATCAAACACTTTCTTAACTCTGGCCCATTCAGCTCTCTTTGTGATTTCTCAACTTTTAATTCTTCTCACATTTTATTGGCTTATAAAAGCCAATACGCAAAAGAAAACTTTATTTTTTCTTTTTGGTGTCAGTTTTATTCTGGGACTTATTCATACTTATGATATTTTAATTGTTTTGGGGGTCTCTCTTGCTTATTTGATTACTGGATTTATTTTTAGAAAACAAAGCTTAATTTTTAATTTTAAAAATTATATCCTAAAAATTTTTATAATTGGTTTGGGCTATGCCCCGGCCTTTTATTATTTTTATTTTATAGTAAGAAGAGAGCCGGCTTTGTGGGGCTGGATAAGCCAAAACATTACAGACTCGCCTTCTTTTAAGATGTATTTAATTGCCTATGGCTTTTTAATTTTTTTTAGTATTTTCAGCCTGCGCTTATTAAAAAAGCAAAACAACAAAAATGTCTATTTTTTAATAGTCTGGGTTTTGACCTTGTTTGTTTTAGCATATTTGCCGCTTTCTTTTCAGAGGAGATTGATTAGCACCGAACACATTGCCCTGGCGATTCTGGCAACTTATAGTTTAAGCTGGCTGGTTGCTGAAATTTTAAAAATATATAAAAAAAGATGGCAAAATATATTAACTGTAATTTTATTGTTTGTGTTTATGAGCCTGGCAAATCTGTCTTTTGTTGTTACGGTTATATATGATTATATTAAACTGCCGCAGATTTTTTATTTGCCTGATAGTTTTTACCAGGCTGCGGTCTGGCTTAAAACAAAGAGCTTAAGCAATGAAGCTGTCTTAGCCAGCGCGCAAAATGGCATGATTTTACCGCCTTTTATCAACAGACCTGTTTTTTTAGGCAGCGGGCATCAGACCTTGGATTTTCAACATAAAAGAGAACTTTTAGATAAGTGGTTTTTTCAGGATAATAATCAGGCAGACGCCAAAAAACAATTTTTGCAAAATTATAATATTAAATATATATTTTATACAGCCAGGGAAAAGTTATTGGGTAATTATGATCTTGATAAAGCCGATTATTTGCAGCAAGTTTACGCTAATAAAGAGGTTAAAATTTACAAATTAATTGATTGAGATGAAAAAATTGTTAATTGTAATCCCGGCTTATAATGAGGCTAAAATAATTAAAGCAAATTTAGAAAAATTAGCAGATTATGCCCAGGCAAATTTGCAGGCTTATGATTATAAAATAGTTGTCTCTGATAATAATTCAACTGATTTAACAGGGCGGATTGTGAAAGATTTGCTGCCTTCAATAAATCATTTAGAATATTTGTTTGTGCCGCAAAAAGGCAAGGGCGTGGCAGTTTTAACTGCCTGGCAAAAATACCAAAATGATTATGATTTTTTTGCTTTTATGGATGCTGATTTGGCCACTGATTTGAGAGCATTTTTACCGCTTGTCACTGCCCTGGAGCAGGGCTATGACCTGGCGATTGGTTCAAGGTATTTAAAAGAATCTGAAGTCAGGCGTTCTTTATTTAGAAAAATTATGTCTTATGCTTATCGCTTATTTATAAAAATATTTTTAAATACCGAAATAAATGATTTTCCAACTGGCTTTAAAGCAGTGAGCCAGAAAGTCGTAAAACAAATAATTCCTTTGGTAAAAAACACAACTTGGTTTTTTGATAGTGAAATTATTTATCAGTCAGAAAAAAGAGGCTTGAAAATTAAAGAAATCCCGGTCAAGTGGGTTGAACCAAGAGGCAAGGGCGATAAAAGCAGGGTTAATCCTCTAAAAGTTTCCTTGCTATATTTAAAGGAAATTATTAAGTTAAGATTTTTTAAAGGCAGGTAGTTTTTTCGGGGATTTACTGGATTTTTTGCATGGTTAATTTAGCTCAAACTGGCCGATAATTTCTTTTTTATCCCAGACAACCTGATTACTGTTGAGGCCGTCTAATTCCAAGCCGCCAGATAAATTTAAGATCTGGGCGGTTTTTATTTTTGGCAGATTATAAAAGTTCAGCTGGATAATCTGACCTATTTGCCATTCGCTGGTCGGGTAAAGCCCGTAGCCCAGAGGATAAAGTTCCTTATCAAGCTGGATAAAATAATTTTTATAAATTTTAGTCAGAGGTTTGAAGTACAAAGAAGTTAAATTATCACTTGTGTCAAACCCGAGGAAATTTATTTGTTCGTTTAAATTCAAATCCGCTGGTTTAGTAATCGCTGGTATTTCTTTGTCATAGATTTTATACAAGGCAATGCCTGTATCTGGCGCATTTTTTTCCCAAAGAGCTAAATTTTGTTCAATTTTAATCAGCTGGAAATCTGGAGATAATAATTTTCTCAAGTTATCATCACCTTGATAAAAAATCCCAGGCAAATTTTTCTCATAAAGAGTTTGATAAGAAGCTAAATCAGTAAAATTAATTAAGACATATTGTAAGTCAGCCGGTGTGGGAAAATCTTTAACCAAGTATTGTTGTTTGCCTAAAAATAAATAATTTAAAGAGTAAAGTTTTGGCCTGGAAGAAAGATTAGAAATAAGATCAAAGCTGGTTGCAGCTGAAACATTGGCAGGAATTTCTTTTAAAAATTTATTTTTTAAAGTTATCTGCTGGTAGTCTGTGGCAAAGATTGCCTGGGAAAAAGCCAAGACTGGACCAAGCACAAAAAAAAGATAAATTAAACTGATAATAACGATTAAGGCAATGACATCTTTGTATTTTTGCCAGATAAGAATGCTTTTTTGCCTGGCAGATATTTTTTTAAGAGAAAAAATGGCAGCCAAGGAAAAGACAATTAAAAATATGGCGCCATAGTGCATTTTTAAAATAGCTTCGCCTGAAGCCGGACCCAAAACTAATTGCATAAACATGCCCAAAGAAAGTAAAAGATATTTAGGCCGGTAAAGCGGAATAAATAAAAAAACCATAAAGAATCCGAGCACAAATTCAAAATTAGTCAGAGTCAAAAGATGGCTTAAAACTAAAGGCAACTTGACAAAGAAATTTATAAAAATTTCTTGCAGGTTTGCGCCCAGCCAATTATAATAAATCAGAAATTTATAATCTTGAGAGGAAGAAAAATAAGCAGTCGCTTTCAAAGCCAGAAAAAAATACGCAGTTGAGACAAAAAGAGGCGTTAGAATCCATTTTAGTTTTTTTCTATCTAAAATCGCTATTATGCCAAACATAAAAATAACAAAAGCCAGATCTTCGCGCACCAAGAGGGTTAAAAGGGCTAAACCTAAAAAAGAAGAAAATTTATTCTGATCATAAAAATAAAATGTCCAGGCAATAAAAAAAGGCGCCAAGGCCAGCATGTGGAATTCAAAAGTATTGATGTTAAGAGTTACTGGATTAAAAAGGTATAAAATAACAATTAACAATGTTTGCCAGGGATTCAAATATTTTTTAGCAATTAGATATAAGGGGATTACTGTGAAGGCTAAAAATAATGTTTGGATAAAAAGCAGATTTAAAGGTGATTTAAATAAAGAATAAAATGGGATTAGAAAAAAAATTAAAATTTCAAAATGATCGCCCAGATAAGAAGTCGGGTGGATTGTAAATTGAAAAAAATGGCTCTGGCTGGAATTAAAAAAAACCTGGTTAAAAATCGCCAGATCCAGACCATTGTAGCTGAAAGTAAAGTACTTAAATAAGCACAGGCCAAAAGCCAGGACAATATAAACAGCCAGCATGATTAAAAGTAGCTTATTTAATTTTTGCCAGTTGAGATTTTTAAAATAGGAAAACATATAACTTAATTTTATGCTAAATTTAGGGAAAGATAAAGAAGAGAAGGGTAAGATGGGTAAGAGGAGCAAAAAGGGTAAAAGGGGGATTATTTTAGAGTTTAGGAGCTTGTTTTTTATCTTATTTTAGCCACAAAAGGGATCTTTTAGAGCTAAAGTTAGCGCATGTTCTATTGACAAATAGATAATCTTGTGATATACTGAAAAATCCAAAACTGTTTGGATTTGTTCATTGAACAAACAAGAAACATTGAAAAATATAGGCACAAAGTGCCAAAGGAGGAGTGAAATGAAAAAGAGTTTTTTGGTAATCGTGGTAATGGTGATGGCTTTGTCAGGTATGGCCTGCATCCATCCTCAGCCAATTTCTGTAACCCTACATCGCGATGGGCTTAACGTTGAGGTCAATGGCGACAGAGAAGCGGTTCAATCTTTGGTAGCAGACTCGCCCGCTCTAGATGCAACTCAGGATTTCAGCGGCGGTATTAACCCCGCCATCGCTGCTGCTATTCAGAAAAATCCCAATGCCACAGTGATTTATTCGCCGGATCGCGGAGTCACCTATATTCCGGAAGGTGGACAGGAAGCGGCCGCTAAATATCGCGGAATAATTCATAATGACAGCAATAAAAACATTTTTGTGGATATTGCGTCAGCGACAAATCCAGGAGTTAAACGTAGTTTTTATCTCAGGGCCAATCAATCGATTTCCGCTGTTCTTTTTCCGGGCAGATACAACTACACTATAGGGTGGAACAATCCTCAAGGTAAAAGAGTGTTGTTGCTTCCTCCAAGCAGTTTAATAATTGACGCCTTTACCCAAAATGCAACTTCTCCCGACAATGGAGAACCACTTCCGTGGACCTTAAGCTATGTGGAAACACCGGTGCCACGCTAAAAAAAGAAAAATCGGCAAACTTAAAGAGGGACTCTGTCCCTCTTTTTAAATTGGAAAATATTAAGGCTGAATAATTACGGTACCAGGCGGGTTTGTACCCGGTGGTTCTGTCCCTGGCGGATTTTCGCCGCCAGTTGAAGATCCTGTGCCGATTGAATTAATAATTTGCGAAGTAATAAAACTGGCAATAGCATAGGCGCTCAAAATAATAACTATGCCAATAATGGCAGTTGTTAAAATGCCTTTGGCTTTTTTAAGGACTGGTTCCTGGCCTTGGGAAGTTAAATACAAAAAGCCAGCATACAAAATCATGGCAACTGAGATTATTCCCAAAAGGCCTAGAAGCGTTTGAATAATTAGGGCTGCTAAAATTTGGGGTGATTGCGGAGTTTCTACGCCATAAACTGCTTGACCCAGGTTTTGCACTCCTCCGCTGATTATGCCGGCGGAAGCTATTTGCGCGGTCAACAAAAATCCGAAGATTATCAGCGGAATTATAGCTATTTTATTTATTTTCATATAGCAAAATTATTTATTAACTAAGGGGTTTGCGGACGCAAACAATCATCAACGCTTGCCAGGCCGCAGGCTTGCCAGTGGCCAGTGCAAAAAGGAGTCTGGCGGCAGCAAATAGCATCAGCAGATTTGTAATAATCATAGCGGGCATTGCAGCAGGCAATGCTGGTGTACATATTAATATCCTGGCTATTATCGCATAAAGGATTGTAAGCTCCCTGGCTTGCTGGTTGAGCGCCGGGAGATTCTAAGGTCGTAGTTATAAAATAAGTGATTGTATAACCGGAAAAAATAATAATAATACCGATTACTGCCGCAGTTAAAGTGTTTTTGCCTTTCTTGATTTTGTCTTCACTGCCGCCAGAGACTAAATAAAGATAGCCGCCATACATCAGGAGCGCGACAAAAACAATGCCTAAGAGCGTAAAAAGAGCCATAATTATATTGGCCGCATAAGCTGCCAGAGAAATCTGATCGCCTGGATAAGCTAGCGAGCCTGTTTTATTTAAGCCTTGCAAAAAATTAGACTGGGCTAAAACAGGATAAAAATATAAAAATATGCCCAAAGTTATAATTATGATAAAGAGAATAGAAAGATTTTTTTTCATAATGCTAGGGGTTAGATTGGGTCGTCTCGGTCGTATTTGACTGTGAACCTTCCAAGACCTGGCTAATAAAGAAAGTAATTGTATAAGCAGCAGTTATTATAGCTAAGCCAATTACTGCATTAACTAATAATTTTTTAGCTTTTTCAATTTTGTCAGGAGCACCGCCAGCTGTCATCCATTTAAAGCCGCCATAAATAAATAAAATCAAAAATATCATGCCCACCAGGCTCAAAAGAGCTTTGATTATATTGGCAATAATAATGCTTATTTCAGAAGTTTGCACGCCTGCTGATTGGGCGCTTGTTTCAATGCCCTGATTAGCATTTTGAAAATTTAAGGCAGCCTGCGCAACTATTGGCATCACAAAAATAAAAGCCAGCACAACAAAAATTATCAGGCTTAAGTATCTTTTTTTAATTTTGCCAAGTCGGATCATATTCGCAGTAATTATAAGGGATATAGTGAAAATGACAGTGGGTGCCTAGTTTTTCGCATTCTGACTGGCTGCAGATATTAGTTGCGCCTTGGCCGCATTGATCGCATTTTTCATCAGCATAAAGCGGCAGGCAGCAGATTTGGTTGCCGCAATCAGTAGTAATGCCAAGAGACTTGCCCTGTAATTGCCTGAGGCAAAAATCAAGGGCGGCACATTGGGCTCCGCCGGGCTGCTCTGTACAGGTGATTCCTATGGCGGTGCCGCTGCCTGGTTGATTAGTATTTTGGTTGAGGTTGGTAGTATTTGAATTTTGCGTTTCCTGAAAAGAAGGGCCTGACATGATAGAAGATGCGATAAAAGTGGTAAGGGCATAGGCACCGACTACAATTAATGCGCCAACAGTGGCATAGCTCAAAGTTTTTTTGGCTTTGCCGATTTTGTCTTCACTGCCAGCCGAAGTCAGCCAAACAAAACCGCCATAAATAAATAAAATAAAAAAAATAGCGCCAACCACGCCTAAAACAGCAGTGATGACGCCAGCTATAATTACAGTATAATCAGCCTGGGTCACGCCGGCTTCAGTGGCTGTTTTTTGGGAAAAGCCAGAAATATCAGTAAAGCTGTAAGCCCAGGCATTGCTAATTAAAAATAAACAGCCAATGATTATAAAAAATAGTAAAAATATTCTTTTAAACTGCATGGGGAAAGGTCAATCTTTTTTTATTTAAAAATTTGAAAAATTAAAGTGGTTATGGCATAGGCTGCGCCCAAAACAAGAGCGCCGATAATGGCCCAGGTAATTATTTTTTTGCCTTTGGCCACATTTTCGCCCCCGGCTGAAGTCATCATCATAATTCCGCCATAAACAATTAAGAATAAAAAAATAGAACCGCTTAAGGCCAAAGCAGCGCCGGCAAAACGCCCTAAAAAAGTCGGAACATCGCCTTGGGGCAGTCCGGCTACGGTGTTAGCTTCATTCAAACCATATTGGGCAAGAAGCGGGCTAAAAGGCAAAAGCAAGCCAAAAGTAAAAATGTATATATAAATTTTTTTAAACATATAATTTTTTAGGAACATTTAAGGGGGCGAAGCGCCCCCTTAAATGCCTAAATGATAAATTAAGTAGTTGCGTTCAGGATAGATGTAATAACGAAATTGGCAATCGCATAAGCTGCTAAAATAATGACTAAGCCGATAAGACCGGCCACAATCAATTCTTTAGCTTTTTTAGTCTTGTCAGAATCGCCCATAGAAGTCATCCATTTAAAGCCGCCTAAAAGAATGATCAACACAGCGACTAAGCCTAAAAGACCCATTGCTACATTTATAATTTGAGCGACTGTCACGCGTACATCTCGTGTGCCTAGGCCGATATAAGGCTGGATAGTATTCAGGCCTGGCTCAATTGTAGCTGCAGATGCCATGACCGGAACTACCAATAGGCTAAAAAGCGCTAAAATTACAGCGAATTTTTTCATGTTTTTAAACCCTTTCTTAATGCTTATTAAATCTAAGCATTGAAGAATTAATTATTAATTATATATAAATTGTTAAATTACTATACCTTAATTATAATATTTTTTAGGTTTTAAGGCAAATTAAATTAATTTGTTAGTCTTTTAGCTCTTATCAGGCTAAATTGATGAGCTGCAACAACAAATAGGAACGCCTTCTGGCTTATCAATGCACTCTTTGATATTATCCCAAGTTTCTGACAGGTTGACAGGGTTATTGCAAACAGAAACATTTGAGACGCAAGTAGCTGTGCAATTTGGGTGGTTTGCGCAAAAATTATTGCAAACAGTTGAACAATTAGTATCTAATAAAGTTTCATTGGTTTCCGGTTTGAGGCGGGCGCATTTGTCAGTTGCATTTGGGCAGCTAATATAGGTTTGATTTTGAATATAATATTTGGCAGAATCAGGATTTGCAACACAGCTCCATTCTGCGCCAAAAGTTTTAGCGCAAAGATCAGGCGGGGTAAAAGTCGTGGCAGGCGTAGTTCCGCCTGTTGAACTTGGGGCTTGTGGAACAATGCCGCGAGTGATGCCTGTTAAAATAAAATTAGTTAAGATGTAGCTGCCTAAAATCACAGCAATGCCGATCACTGCCCAGACTAAAACCGTCTTGCCTTTATTGATTGCATCTGATTTTCCTGCAGAAGTAAGCATTAGAAAACCGCCGTACACAAACATTAGCAAGGCAACTGCGCCAATAATGCCTAAAAAGGCTCGGATAATGCGGCCGATCAAAGTAGCCACGCCAGCAGCGCCGGTTAAATTTCCCACAGGACTGACATCAGTTAAACTCACAGGCGCGTTGGCTGCTAAAGCAGCATTACTAATTAATAAGGCGCAGCTAAAAAAGATCAATAATAGGAGGAGTTTGTGTTTTTTTAGAAATTTCTTCATGGGGCTTTTTTAAGAAGTTAGTTTAAAAAGTTTTAAGGCAGGCACCATACGTCCTCTTTACCACAATGCCCTGTAGAATTTTGGGCGCTGGCTGCTTTGCCTGCTTTGCAGGTTCTATTTTCAGTGCCAGGAGCAATTCCGCAATCACAACAGAAATTTGCTGATGTGCCAGGCGTGCAATTGCCAGCGTTATTTGGCAAATAACAACCATTGCTATCTTTTGTCAAAGTTGTAGTTGTTGTAGGCGGAGCAGGCATCCAAAAACATACTTGATTTGTTCCACAACCTATTGTCCTTGTATCATAATTATAATGTAAATTGTAGGCAGTTGCCTGGGCACAAAGGCCTAATTCTGACTGTGATGGCGCTGTAGTATTTGCGGCTGGAGTACACCAAGAATTATCTACTGGATTAACATTTAAACATACACCACCTTGTCCAACACAATCTCCAGGTCGGTTAACTAGCCAGATGTCGGTACTTGTTCCAGACGGAGTTGAGGGGGCAGTTGTTGTCGTTGTTGTGGCAGAAGTTCCAGTCGTAGATGTATTTGTACCGGTACCAATGGCAGTTAAAATAAAACTGACCAAAGCATAACTGCCCAGAATCACACCAATGCCAATGATTGACCAGGTTAATATATCTTTGCCTTTTTTTACGCCTTCGCCGCCTTTGGAAGTTAAAAGGATTATACCGCCATAAATAACCATTAATAAGGCAATTGCGCCGATAATGCTTAGGATGGTTTGAATAATTCGGCCAATAAAAACTGCAGCTTTAATATCACCAACACCTTTGATTGGATTAATGTCTATAGTAAGTCCGCCAGTCCCTGAGGGAGCCTGGGGAATACGAGGAGTGGTTGTGGAACCAGCGGGTTTTGTTGCCGCCTGTGGATTAACACAACATTTTTGGATAGAAGAAGATGCCGTAGAATAACAATCAATAAAATCAGAGCCAAGACTGGATTCTCCGGTTGCGCAGTCGCTTTTACATTGGCCAGTGGGTTTGCAAGTGGCAGAAGTTGTAATGCAGCATTTTGGAAGACTATCAGTGCAACCGATATCTCCTCCGGAAGAATTGGAAGTATATGCTGTTTCTTGGCTAGTACATGTTTTAGAACAATGAGCGCCGGCAAAATCAGTACATTGGCTAGAACCTGGCAATGACGTCCCCGTGCCACTACTGCCAATGGGTTTTACGCAGGCTTTTAATTGGTTAACTTGGGAATCAACAACATAACAATCTCGTAAATAATCATAACTTTGGCTTGCGGTTGTGAATTGGCTATTCTCAAGATTATATATTGGAATACAGGTGCCTGCACTTAAAGCAAGGTTGCATTCTTCAGGGGTGCAAGCTCCTCCAGTTGAGACAACACAATCTGGCGGGGTTGGCTGATCAGCTGGGGGATAAATAGGCGTGCAATAGATTGTATAACCTGCGGGACTGGTGCAAATATAGGATTTAACTATTAAATCTGTCCAGCCCTGACAAACTCCTCCGTCTGTACTGCATGATTTTACGCAACAGCCTGCATTTTGCAATTTACAAGCAGTACCTGCAACTACCGTGGGCATATCTTTTGGGCAGGGTACGGTAGAAAGACCAGTGTTTTGATCTTCAAGATAATTTACGCAAATTCCTCCCAGATCGCCTGAACATGAAACGCTGGAATCTTTTATTGTACCTTCAGGCGTGGCAGTGAAAGCCTTTGCTTCTTTAGCCAATATTAAACCAGAACAGAAAATGGCTGTAAAAATTGCAACATAGATAATTTTTTTCATAAAGGTATAAATGCTAATTTACAAATGTAATGCGAATCTATGAATAAGCAAATTATTAAACTGATAAATTGTTGAATGGCTAAATGGTTGATTGATAACAAGTGTTATTCTTTTTATTGGCAAACACCGTTTGAATTGCAAGTGCCTTTACAGATCTCATAAGCGTTTCCAATAGCATGCGGCAAGGCACGCGCCGCACACTTAGCTCCTGGATCTAGCTTCGTTTGGCAATTACCAAAGTAAGTTTTTTGGGCAGCGACAGCGTCAGTTGTATCAGTTATACAGACTAAGCCAGTTTGGCATTCATTAAGATCAGTACAAAACTGACCTTCTGGCTGGCTGCCAGCCGGCGCCACGCAGAACATAACATTTGGGTCATAATTGCAGTAACCATTCAGGCATTGTTCATTTTTTGTGCAAGGATAACCGCCAATTGGCCGTTTTTTAACACATTCAGCTCCTGTGCAAAAACAATCATTTGTACATTCAGCTATGGTTTTACAAGTCGTTCCAGTTCCTGCCTTGTTAGTACATGGTACTGATGGTGCTACTGGGGGGACTGCAGGAGTTTCTGCTGGCGTGGTGCCACCTTGAGTTTGGCCTCCGCCTGAACCCTGGCCTGCTGGCGGAGCAGTCCAGCCAGTTGGCTCTGGCAAGGGAGCGCATTTTAAATTGCCAGCCCAGTTCCAGCCGCCTGTGACTGCGCTGATAATAAAATTAACGCCAAAATAGGCCAGAAAAACAATCATCAGCCCGACAACTGAATTAACTAAAATATCCTTGCCTTTTTTAATTTCATCTGACCGGCCGGCGGAAATCAGCATTCTAAAGCCGCCATAAAAAAAATAAAGCAGGACTAAGGCGCCTACTATGCCAAAAAGAAAATAGCCGAAATTAATAGCGGTCTGAATTATATCGCAGAGCGAACAACGGCCGGTTGAGGCGCAATCAGGTAAAATCGGGCTAGCTTGAGCTAGGACTAGATGGGGCAACAAGATTAAAGCTAAAAAAAGAAAACTGCTGAAAAAGATTGTTTTTTTCATAATAATATTTGAGCTAGGTTATACTATAATAATACTATATAAATGGTTAAATGGCTAAATGTTTAAATTCAAAAGACAAAACACAAACCTTCGTTTGCCGTAGCAAACTACGGTTTGCGAAGGCAAAAGACAAAATAAATTAAAAATCAAAATGATTAATATCAAAACCAATTTAATTCTTTTTCTTAATCGGGCTCATGCTGGCAAAAATTCTGGCTAATTGCAGAGCTTCATCAGCCAAAAGCTCTATTTCATTCCTAAAAGTCTGATTTGAGTGCGAAACTAATTCTAACCAATATTTACTTTCCTTAGCCTCTCTTCTGCAAATGCCAATTTTATGAATAAAATCTTTTTTTGTGATAGTGTCATTTGCTTCTCGATAATTTGCACCGACTGAACAAGCAGCTCTAATCAACTGTTTAATCAGCTCGTTATTAATTATATTTTTTCAACTTTTTTGCATAGATCAATGCAATTTTTAGCAAATTTTAAAGTCCTTTCCTCTAGATCGTACTTCATAGCTTTTGTTTTTATTTTTTAGATTTTATATTTTTAGATTTTTTTGTTTTTTTAATTTGGTCTTTTGTCATTGCTAATTTAGCCTTTGGCTTTCATTAAAGGGTCTGATTTACTCGTTGCGCGCCGAGATTAATAATTTCAACTGATTTTTGCAAGCCAGCCAGATTGTCGTTGATCATTGTTTTAAAAATATCTTCCATCGCATTTTCATCCCTGCCTTTGTACCAGCTTTTTGCAGTAAGAAGTTGATTAACAAAAGCTGATAATTCCTGGTCATCAGTCTGGCTGGAGATTAAACTGCGCAAGGCTGCTGGCTGGCGGGATTTTTCCAGGAATTTTTTGTTGCTATCAGCATTGGTAGTTATAAAATTGATAAAGCTCCAAGCTTCATTCGGATGCAGGCTTTTTTTGGCTACAGTTTCAACCCAGTAATTGGCAAAATTTATAGATGGTTCACTGATTTGCGGCATTGTTGACGTTTCAAAATTTAGCTTAGGCGCCTGCGCTTTGATTAGCGGTATCTGATAGGCATAGCCAAAGAAAAAAGCGGTTTTACCTGCCATAAATGCGGCCAAAGAATTAGGGAGCGTGTCATTCCAGGTATAGATTTGGTTTGTAGGCGAGGCAAAACTCGTGTAAAAATCCAAAGCTTCAGCTGCTGGCGGTGTTTCACGAGTATAATTGGGCGGTGAGCCGGCAAAGGTTGCCACGCCCTGGTCATTGGTCATTATTGCGCCAGCCTGCATCATTAGCAGGCTCAAAATGTCTGTAGAACGCTCAACATTGTTAGCTGTACCAAGCGCGGCGCCTGATTGGATAATATTGCCTCGGCTATCCAATTTTGTAAGTTTTATCACTTGATCGCGAAATTCATCCCAAGTTTTGGGCGGGCTGGCAATATTAGCATTATTTAAAAGGTCGCGATTAAAAAATAAAGCCAAGGTATCAATGCTCAAAGGCAGGCCATAGATTTGGTTATTAATGACCTGATTATTATAAACTACATCAGGAAAAAGATTATTAATATCACGCAAAGTTAAGGTTTTTTGCGGGCGCATTTCAGTAAAAGTTTCTTTTTGGAAAGTGCCTTTTTGGTAAGTATAGGGCATGGTGATTTCAGCCGGCATAGGCAAATTTAAACTCTGATATTTTTTCATCCAGGTCGTGTGGATAGAAAAAATATCAGGGCCGCGGTCTTCAGCAAAAGCTTTAAGCAGCTCATTCTCATATTCTTCTGGCGTGAAATTTTTAAAGTTTATTGTCACATAAGGATATTGCTTTTGATAATTAGAAATTAAGTCAGAGATATTGAAGCTTTCCTCATAGACTTTCCAATATTCTAAGGTCACAGGCTTTGGGCTGCCGGCAATTGTGTTAGCAGGCAAGCTTTGGCATTTGGCGCCAGTGGTTATTAAAACTATGAGGATAACCATAACGATAACTAGTTTTTTGTTTTGGAGAAATTTGAGCATAATATTTAAATTATGAATTATGAGATATGAATTATGAAATGAGTAATGTTTTGGGTTAGTTTAATGAAGCCATTTTAGGTTAAGGTTATAGCAAAGTGATTTAAGTGTAAGACTTAAAATTTTACCTTCTGACAAAACTGGCCATCTAACTATAACCTTGTGAATGGACCTAAATTTTTAGAGTCCTTAAATATTTTATAAAATTTTTATTTAAATCTGCGCGCTCTAGAGCAAAATCAACATTGGCCTGCAGCCAGCCGAGCTTAGAGCCAGTGTCATAATAAGTTCCCTCAACAAGTGAAGCATAGATCGGACGTATTTTTGAAAGATTAAAAATAGCATCAACCAGCCAAAGCTCATTGCCCTGGCCAATTTTAGTTTTTTCCAAAATTTCAAAAATATCCGGAGTTAAAATATAGGCGCCAAGAGTGCCAATTCGGCTGGGCGCTTTGTCTGGACCTGGCTTTTCAATAATTTTTTTGAGCTGGTAAATATTTTTTTCAATTTCTACCCCGTCAATTACTCCATATTTTTTTGTGCCCTCATCGTCAATTTTTATAGCAGTTAAAACAGGATCGTGATATTTTTGAAAAACTTCAATCAGCTGTTTTAACCTGGGCTTTTTTTTATTTATAAAAAGATCATCGCCAAAGATTACGGCAAATGGTTCATTGCCGATTATTTTCTTAGAATTTAAAATCGGCGTGCCATTGCCATAAGGGCCTTTTTGCCTGATATAAATAAAATTTGCCAGATCAGCAATCCTTTTAATTTCTTCCCGCTGTTCTTCTTTGCCCTGTTTTTTTAACCAATTCTGCAATTCATAATTATAATCAAAGTGGTCTTCAATCGCTCGTTTAGAAGCGCCCGTGACTAAAATGATGTCTTCTATGCCGGAAGCAACCGCTTCTTCCACTATGTATTGGATAACAGGCTTATCAATAATCGGCAGCATTTCCTTGGGCATGGCTTTGGTGGCTGGCAAAAAGCGCGTGCCAAAACCAGCGACCGGGATAATGGCTTTCTTGATTTTGTCCATAAAGATTAAATTCCGAACTCTGAATTATGAATTCTGAAATACAGTTGTCTATAATCCAGAATTTGTTTATATAATACCATAAAACAAGGTAAAAATAAATAAAAATTGTCCCGCGCGCGGGACAATTTTTATTTGGTCATCAGTGGTTATTTTAGGAGCTCTTTTTTGTTGTATAGATGAATTTGTTTTTTTGCCATCAAATAACCCAAAGACTTGTACTTTAGAAGTCTCTATAAAATAAAAATTCCTCTTTTGCTATGTCGTGTATTTTATCAATTAAACTGGAAATTTTATGTGCAAAGGCCGGGTCTTTATCAGCTTTCCAGCATTCAAAAGCATGATAACCAACTGAATCGGGTGATTCACCAACCTGATGAAAAGGTTTTAGATGAGCGTCTTCTAATACTTTATTTACAGCATATCTGTAAGCCTGGCATTGAAGTTTTGTCTTACAGTCATAAGCAATCATGTAATTTTTATCAAGCTGCGGCGGAATTATTTTTAAGTCCAGTTTTTCAAATTGTTCTTTTCGCTCTGGCAGATTTGGTTTTTCCATAAATTTTTATTTGGCTACTTTGGTATAGGCAATTAATTCTTTCTTGCCGTCTAAGTAGATTTCATTTTTGCCATCCATGAGCTTAAATAATTGCGGATAGGTATTTTGTTTCCAGTAGGCCAAAAGACGAAAGGAAAAGGTAATATCTTCTCCGGGGCTTACTGTTGTTTTAATTTTTTTAACTGTTTTGCTATCAAGCCATGACCAATCTTTAAACCAGGAATTTGTGTAATCAAGATCATAGCTTTTTAAAGCCAGATTAGTCCAAGTTTTAGTGCCGGTATTTTTAAAAGTTATTGTAACTTTTGGCCGGGAATTTGGCTTGGCTGTCTGGGGCAGGGTATTAACTGTAATTTGGGCTGCATAGGGAGAAGTGACCTCAATAATCTGGTCTAATTGGTAAATTTGGTTGTCATCGTAATTTAAAGTTAGAGTATGGGGGAATGTAGCTAGGACATTCGGCGCTTTTAATTTAAACTCAAAATTCGCGCTGGAATTAGGGTAAATTATTGTTTCTTGAGGTGGAATATCTGCCCATTCAGTATGCCACGAATCATTTCTAAAAGGAGAGATATTAGTTTTTTCATAAACAATCTTTAGCTTTAATTTGCTCTTATTCCAGGCGACATTGCCTGTATTTTTAAATTGGAGATTAACCGTGGCCATGCTGCCGGATGCCATTTGTTGGGCTAAGTTTGATTGGCTTAAAGTTGCATTGTAAGTTTCTGCCACGGGATTAGTATTTTGATTACAAGTTTGGCAGGCGATTTTATTTAGGGCAATTGAAAAATCTGTATTGGGGAAATAGCCTTTATTTTGCCAGGCTAATGTAAAATTTTTGGTTTCAGTCTTTTTATCTTGTGGAGGATTTAAGACTAATTTGAATTTGCCAATTTCTCCGGGATATACATTCCCGCCAAGCAATTTAAAAACTGTCTGGCTGGAAGTTTGGTTAGCAAGCTCCCCATCTTTATCAGAAGTTAAAGCTATTTTAACAGAATCAATTTTAGTTAATTTATTTTTTAAACTGGCATCAGAAATATAAACATAATTATCCTCGTATCCGCGCCAGACTGCCTGGCCGATATTTTTAAATTCTACATAAACATCAGCGGTTTTTGTTTCCTCAATGTTTAGATCTTTGGCGCTCAGGCTGACAAATTCAGCTGCGCTGGGCAATGGTTTTTGATAACCGCCATAATCTTGCAGTAAGTTATAAGCTAACTGCCTGGTTTGCGGCAACTGATCATAAATTAAATTTCCCGGACAGGTCGTACTACCAACATCACGGTGGCCAAGTACATTGGGCAAAATTTGGCCATGAAATTCACTGGTGGCTAAAGGGTCTATATTAAATTCTTGAGATTTTTTAGCGATTAATTTATCCAGGGCAATTTTAGTTGCTTCAGTTAAATTATCAGGAGTATTGCAGTCTGGTTTATTCTTGCTATTTAGGGCCGTGTCATAACAGCCTAAAATTGCAATGCCAATCGTATTCCTGTTTCTCAAATAAGCATGGCCGCCCACAGTGCCTTCACCGCCAGCTCGGCCTTCATAAATATTGCCCTTGGAATCAATTAAGTAGTTATAGCCAATATCGCCCCAGCCCCTGACTTTAGCATGATAATATTGAATAGCGCGAATCGTTGATTTGGGATCAACATTAGCTTTTTCTCCGGCTGTGTGGTGGATGACAAATTTTTGTGGCGTGTAATATTCTTCTGGCCATAAATCCTGGCCATTTGCGTCGTAGCGGTAACTTTCATTAGCTCCCCATTCAGCCCGAGAAATAATATGTAAATCATCATTGTTATTTTGAGTACTGATACGGAAATTACCGCTTGGTCCTTTGGTCGTGTCTAAATAGATAAATTGTAAATTTTTTAATGAGTCTTTAGCAGTTTTATTATTAAAAATAAGTTTGTACTGAAATGAATCAGTGAGCTTAGTAGGTATCATCTGGCTCATCAAAACTGGCAGGCTGGAATCTTTGCCTTGGCTATCATCGTCTAAGGCCGTTTGAAACCATTCAGTCCAATTTTCATTTAAAAATCGCATATAAAGTTGGAAATCTTGGGTATTTTGAGACAAGCTTGGGTCTTCCATTTTTACGTATAAGGCATTAAATGGAAAATCAGCCTTTAAAATAGGGGAAATGACCTCATTTGTGTCTGTTTTGTTATTACTAGAAATAAAAAAAGAACCATTTTTTCCAGGTTCATTTACTAAAAGATTGCCTTCTTTTACTTCAGAAGTAGTTTTTGCGCTAACTAAAGCGAAAATAAAGGCTATTGACCAGCATAAAACAATAAAAATAACCAATTTTGTTCTAATTTTAGGTTTCATTTTGTTTTTATTTTAATCCTACAAAATTACGAATTTATTTACAAATTATACAAAAAACAAGAGAATTAATGATTTGAGAGGGATAAATGGAGAAAATTTTAGGGTTTTAATAATTTCAACTCTCAAATCGGAATAATATGGAAAATTTTGTAGTTTTTGTGAAGAATTTGTATTTTTGTAGGTATTATAATTATAGCATATTTTTTTTAAGTTGTAAAGAGCAGGAAGATTTATTTTTGCTAATTTTAGCTTCAAAGTAGCTAAAATATGTAATTATTAAATAGAACCGTCAATTTTTTCAGTTTCTGGCTGACTTTTAAGGCTAAGTATTTCTGCCGCTAATTCTTTAGAAAAACCCTTCATAAAATATAAAGTTATCAAATATATTAAAGTCGCCAAAATTAGCTGTAAAATGACGTTTTGACCAGCTAATAAGTATAAAAAAATTGACATTACAATTGAAGCCAAGGTCGCCTTAAACAAAATTTTAATTGAGGGCAAAAACTTAATCGTTCGGTAAGTAACCAGGAAATTGAAAATAAAAATTAGAGCTTCAGAAACAATGGTAAAGGCAGCAGCGCCATAATAGCCATAAATTGGAATCGTTATCAGATAGCCGGCTAAAGACACTATAGCCACGAAAATATAGGCCCCTACCATTTTTCTTTGTTTATCAATCGCGACCACGGTAAAACCAAACAGAGAATTAATAAAAATAATAGCAGTAGCAAAAATAATTATTTTTAAGATAATACCGGAATCAGTAAAATCAGGGCCGGCAATTAAAACCATTAAATCTTTGGCAATAAATAAAGTGCCAAAAACCATGGGTACGGCAATTATTATCAGAGCATCAAAGGTGCTTTGGAAAATTTCTTTAAATTTCGCATAATTTTTTTGCGCCCAGTGCAGTGTTAAGATTGGGAAAATTAAGCCAATGAATAAATAGATAAAATTTGTCAGGATTTCCAGGACTCGATAAGGCGCGTTATATATTCCTACTTCTGCCTGCGAGCGAAATAATGAAAGAATAATAGTGTCAGCTTTGAAATAAACTAAGTTTAGGGCAATGGTAATGGCAATGGGCCAGGTGGTCTTTATAATTTTTTTCCAGATAGTCCAGTTGAAGGCAAAAGAAATTTTGATATACTTTAAAACAAAAATATAATTTAATAAAAAATTTATAAAGCTGCCGAGTACTACGGCCAGCATTATAAAAAGAAGTCCTTTGTTTAAAAGGGCGAATATAAAAACCAAGGCTAAAAGCACAATGCGTCCCGCCACTTCAGCAAAAGTTACGCCCAGCATCTTTAATTTTTTTTGGAACAGGCCAATAATAATTATATTCAGGGCAGAGAAAAAATATGAGATAGTGGTAACAGCCACCCCGAGTTTAATCAGATTATCATAAGGAAAAAATAGAACCACTAAAGGCGCCAGGCCCAAAAAAATAAAGGCGCTGATAAAACGCAGGGAAAAAACATTATTAATTATTTTTTGCTGGTCATAATGCGGATCGGAAATTAGCCGGACTACTGTTACTGAGAGGCCGAAATCTACGAGGATAGCAAAAAATTGTAAAAAGGCGGTAATGGTTGAATACTGGCCAAAACCAATTTGCCCCAGATAGCGAGTCATAATAGCAATAGTCAGCACGCCTAAAATAGTGCCAATTATTTTACCGCTGAATTGGATAAGTGTATTGTGGGCAATTTTTTGGGTTAAACTCATATGTATAAGGGTAAGATGAGGAAAAAGAGTAAGAAGGGTCATCCTACGCTCCTGCCTTCGTTGAAACTTCGGCAGGCAGGAAAACTTCGGATGACAAGTAAAAGGGGGTAAGATGGGATTTCCTTTAGGTAATCATAACAAAAAGAACGATTTTAATAAATGTTCGGAAATTAATTAGGTACTAAATAAACTGATAAATTGAACTCATATTTTTAGATACAGACTTAAATCCTTATATAAAATTAGCCTAAAATTAGTGAACAAAATTTTTATACAAAAGAGGGTTTTTCATTGAATGGGCTTGACATAAATGGTATAATTATAATATAAAAATGCGAATAATATTTTAATGCAAATGCCACCTACCTTCGCTCCTTTGGAGCTACGGCAGGCAGGCGAATATTTAAAATCCGAATACAACTCTGCCCCAATTTATAACGTAAAGTCCTCAGTCTTTCGAAATTCGCAGATTCGCATTATTCGTAGATTAGCATTCAAAAAAAACAAAAATAAAAAAATACCTATGAAAAATCAAACTGCCTATTTATTTGGCTGGAAATATAACCAACTGCAAAACAAAGCTGTGATAAAAAAAAGGTCGCAGATTGACTTTTTGATAAGCATTATCATAGCTTTTTTAATTATCATTGTTATTTCCCAGCTCTTGTCCCGCTTAGATCAAGCAATCAGAGTGCCATTAGGCAATACTGATTTTTCTTTAATTAATCCTTTGGCTATTAATCGAGTTTTAGCAGCTGAAAATGAAGCCATTAAAATGATTCAGTCGCAGAATGATTTTGAAATGACAAAAAGCGAAAAGATTGATTTTTCGGTCGGGTTTAAAAATAATGGTTCAAGCGTTTGGCAAAAAACAGGTTCAGGCAAAGTTGAATTGCGCAGAGTGGATTCCAGCGGGTTGACTTTTAAAGCTTCTTTAGCCAGTGCAGAAAATAAGCCGGGTCAGATCGGTTATTTTTACACTACATTACTTGCGCCCAGCAGTGTAGGCACATATAAATTTAATTATGTTTTAGTGCGTGATGGCAAAACAAAAATTTCCGGCAGCGAACTTCAAATTGTTATCAAGGTAGTTGCTAGTAAATCAGTAGCAAGTTCAACAATTGCCAGTCAAGCCATTGCCACTGCGTCAAGCCAGTCCGTGGCAAGTTTGGCAGTCGTAAATTCCAGCGCTGAAGCCATTAAAATGATTCAGTCGCAGAATGATTTTGAAATGACAAAAAGCGAAAAGATGGATTTTTCAGTCGGGTTCAAAAATAATGGTTCAAGCGTTTGGCAAAAAACAGGTTCAGGCAAAGTTGAATTGCGCAGAGTGGATTCCAGCGGTTTGGCTTTTAAAGCCTCGTTAGCAGCTTTAGAAAATAAGCCTGGCCAAATAGGTTATTTTTACACCGCATTAACAGCGCCCAGCAGCTTGGGCACATATAAATTTAATTATGTTTTAGCGCGTGATGGCAAAACAAAAATTTCCGGCAGTGAATTTCAAATTGTTATCAAGGTAGTTGCCGCAAAAACTAAGACAAATACTAGTCCATCAACTAACAATGCTACTATTGCAGCGGGTAATCAAAACAAGCCGGTTGGCTTGGCTGAAATTTGTTTAAGCATTAAGCCTGCTGATTTTAAAGCTGCCATGGTTGACCAGCGTTTGATTGATGAATGCTTGAAAATTGGGATTAGCGTGACAAATGAAGGTACTTCATATATTAATCTGCAGCCAAGTCCAGTACCTGTGCCCGCGCCTACACCAACGCCAGCTCCTGTGCCAATTCCTACACCAACACCTAATCCAACTCCTGTGGTTGATTCAAGTTACGGGCCTTTAGTTAGAATTGGCTTATATTCTACTAGTAACCCAATTACAATAACTGCCAATTATTCATATAAAGTAAAAGACCAAACTCAAACTGTTTTGGCTACAGTTCCAGCCAACATTCAAAGCCAAATTACTTTTAATTTTTCATCTAGAACTTATAGCTTAGTAGCTAATGGTACAAATTTAGCCACAAGTTCATATTTACGCTTTGAATCTGATTCAGCAAATACAGTTTTTGAAATAGTCTCCTTAAATTGGCGACCAGCCTGGAACACTAGTTTAAATGATAATAAGTTTTTAGGTGCGATAGAAGTCAGATATAGTCCTAATACTAACAAGTTATGGGTGATTAATGAATTGGCTGTGGAAAATTATTTGAAAGGTTTAGCTGAAACAAGCAATGATTCGCCTTTAGAATATCAGAAAGCTTTAGTCACTGCGGCGCGCACCTATGCCATGTATCATTATAATCGCGGCACAAAACATGCGGCTGAATATTATACTTTAGATGCAACTTATGACCAGGTGTATAAAGGTTATAATTCCCAGATACGTTTGCCAAAAGTTTCACAAGCGGTAGAAGAAACTAAAGGTCAGGTTGTAACATATAATGGCCAGGTAGTTGTCACTCCATATTTTTCATATAGTGATGGCCATACCAGAAATTGGGAAGATGTTTGGGGCGGCAGCTCAGTCGCTTGGTGCCGTTCAGTAGCTGAACCAGCTGGTTATGACAAAACTACAATGTATGGACATGGAGTTGGCCTTTCAGCTCATGGCGCCTTGCACTTAGCAGTTTATTATAATTACACCTTTGACCAGATTTTGAAATATTATTACACTGGAATTGAGCTGAAAAAGATTTATTAATATTAATATATAAAAGTATGCCAAAATTTACACCAGAAATGCCTCAAGGCGAAAAAGAAAATAATTTAGAGGCTTATGGTGCATACAGACTCGATCTAAATGATAATTTAGAAGAAGTTCCTGTCCAAGTTCTTGAAAAGTATAAGAATTACGCGGAAGAACAATTAAAATGGATTAAAGAGGAGTCTCTAAAAGTTTCCGAGGAATCTAAAGAAGGCTTGGAAGCTTTAAAATATATTTTTTTAATGCTGGAAAATTTTAGGAAATCAATGTATGAAAAAGGCACTGAAAAATTTCAAGAAGAGATGCTAGAAACATTAGCCAAAGAAGATCTGAATGAAGTATTTTTAGTTGCGGAGCTTTACAATTTAGTTGATGTTAATGCGTCCGAGTTTGTGCCAGAATCAAAAGATTATGATAAAGAGGTCGTTCTTGATAATGTTAATAGGGCAATTGCCAATTTAAAACAGACAGTTTTAAATTTAGCTAAAGCTAAATTTCCCGGAGAATATCAGGAACAATTAAAAGCACATGGTGAGGATTGGAAAAGGCTTGATCAAGGCAGGTCATTTGAGGCCATGTCTAAAAGCATTGGGCAGGAGCTAATAGATGCTCTTAAAAAATAAGTGCATATAAATAAAAAAGAAGGCGATTGAGTTCGTCTTCTTTTTGTTTTCTTAAATTAAAATTTATTCCTGAGGCTTAATCTTTTCTGCCAGCTGATGCTCAAATTTTTTGTCCTGTTTTTCTAAAAAGGTATTTATAATTCTGACTATTTCAAAGGGCTTAGGCACTTGGCGGAAAATGAATTTTTGCACTTCGCCTGCTGTCTGAATATGCACGTCGCCAAATTTGAAAAATGTTTGCAAAACGCCTTTTTGGGAGCCAGACACATCCTGAATGCGGTCCAGATCCTGTTCAGCTATTTCCCTGTTGAAAAGTCCCCGCTGTTCTATATTGATTATCCTCTGATCAGTGACAATCCAGACATCAAGGTAATAATCAATAAAAGAACTGAATAAAAACATGGCAGTATAAAGGTAATAGACGCTGGTTAGCAGAAATAAAAAGGGATAAATGTTTTTGTTATTTAAAATCCAGGGCTGAAAATTTTGCAGGAAAAAATAAATCGCTACCGGCACCAAAGCCAAAAACAAATACATCAGCCATTTGCCAAGCAGGACAATGATGTGCCTGCGTAAAAACAAGATCAGCTTTTCATCTTTTTGGCGGTTAGGGATTTGATTTTCTATAAACATATTTTACTGTTAAATGGGGAATTGACTTATGGATAATTATTGCGATTTGTACTATTGGCTGTCATTATCTCCAGCGAATTTACAAATCTTGATACAAATTTACAAAAAGTTTTGGTAGGAACGGTGCTTAAGTCAAAAATTCAAAATAACTCACTAAAGTGCCTTTAACAAATGAATTTCGTAACATTTGTAACTAAATTTGTAGTTTCGTTGGGTTTTAAATTATGAATGTTTGAGACCAGTCAATTAGCAGGCCGTATTTATAAGTAATGAATAAAATTAAAGTTACTGCAGCTAGAAATAAAAAAGTCATTAAAAAACTTAAATAGCTGAGAAACCCAAAAACAAATAAATGGTAGAGATTAATCAGGGCAAAAATAATAAAAATTCCTATAAGGATGCCATAGAGGATAAGATAGACTGATATGGAAATCTCTATCATAGATTTTTGGTCAGTGCGTTACAAGATGGTTTTTAGGATACGAATCTACGAATTAGCTACTAATAATACTAATAGGTAATTTGGCGAAATTATTAGTAGATTAGTAGTAAATATGTAGATTAGTAGCCAATCTTATTTTAGCAGTTTACAAATTTAAATTCTATATTAGGGGATTTTGGGAATTTTCAAGCCTTGGTTTTAAGCCCAGATGTTCATAGGCTAATTTAGTCGCGGTTCGTCCTTTAGGTGTGCGATTTAAAAAACCCAGTTGCATTAAAAATGGCTCATAAATGTCTTCAAGCGTCTCCATTTCCTCGCTTGAGGCCGCGGCCAGTGTATTTAAGCCAACAGGACCGCCTGAGAATTTTTCAATAATAATTTCTAAAATTTTGCGATCTATTCCATCCAGGCCGAGTTCATCTATTTCCAATAAAGCTAAGGCTTCTTTGGCCATTGGTTCTGAAATTTTGCCATCTGCTTTAACCTGGGCATAGTCACGAACGCGTTTGAGTAAACGGTTGGCCACGCGCGGTGTTTTTCTGGCGCGCTGGGCAATGAGCTGGCAGGCAATTGGTTCAATTTCTGTATCTAAAATTTTGGCATTGCGTTCAATAATTTTTTTAATATCTTCATCCTGATAAAAATCCAATCTGAAAGTGGCGCCAAAGCGGTCGCGCAAGGGAGAAGAAATTAAACTTACGCGCGTGGTGGCGCCGATTAAGGTAAATTTGGGCAGATCTAATCTTAAAGTTCTGGCACTTGGTCCTTTGCCAATTACAATATCCAGGGCATAATCTTCCATAGCTGGATAAAGCACTTCTTCAATCACTTTATTTAAACGGTGGATTTCATCAATAAATAAAATATCACCATTGGCCAAGTTAGTTAATATCGCTGCCAGATCACCAGTCCGTTCAATAGCTGGACCAGAGGTGACTTTAATATTTGCGCCCATTTCATTGGCAATCACATGGGCCAAAGTTGTTTTGCCCAAGCCAGGACAGCCATGCAGTAAAACATGCTCAATTGGCTCGCCTCGCTTTTTAGCGGCAGCCATAAAAATTTCCAAATTATCTTTGACTTTATTTTGGCCAATATATTCATTTAATTTTTTCGGCCGCAAAGATTTCTCAAACGCTACTTCTTCAGCTGACTCTTTGGTGGAAACTATGCGGTTTTGGTCTTGTTTTTTAGGCATAATTTAATTTTATCTTATCTGTTTTTGAGTAAAAAAACAAGGCAATTTAAAAAGGAATTACTCTAAGTAATCCCTTTTGTTTTTTTATTCTGCACAAAGCGCCTTTACTGCTTCTATAAAATCGCGTTGATAATCATTCTCGTTTTCCAGTATCCTTTCTTCATTTCCCCCAATGAATAAATATTTTCTTATCACTTTTTTTGCTTCTTTAGTGAAAAGTATTATTTTTTTAGGGTCCCTCCTTATTATTTTAAAAATATTGCGCGCTGTTTTTTCTCCGCCTATTTTTAAGGCTTTTTCAATAATTTTGTCGTCTGGCGGAGGAAAAGAATATTTCAGGTGCAGGCACGCAAAAAATGCCCTTTGATTTTCTTCCTTGCAATCTGCCCGAGCCTCCCAGGTAAAATTGTTTTCTCCATTGCATGCCCTGTCTGTATAGTCAAAAAGACTCGGCTTATTGCTAAAAAATTTGTCCATCAATATACTCCGCGCTTTTAAACTAAGGACGTTGAAATTACTGCCCCAAAGTAAAATTATATCGCGAAGAATATTCCCATCGCTTTCTTCAATAATAGTTTCAATAACCTTTTTTCCTGTTAGCTTATTTAGGTGCTTCATTTTTTCCTCCTTCGGCCGCTTCGCAGCTGGCTTTGCCACTGTCTTTAGTCGATATGACTGGCCAGATAGTTAAACAATCAGCTTTGCCTTTATCATCCATTTTCCGAAACCAAAAACGAAAGTCTCTAACCTTGGTTTTACCAGTTATCATGGGCAGTATAATTTGGGCAGTATCATACCAGTTTAGGTAAACATTTCTTAGTTGTAATGCACTTTTAATATCTTCGTAGCAAACAGAAGTATCTGCTGGTAAATTAACCAAATATTCCTTGAGAGCAATTTTTGCTAGTTTAATAATTGTGGGGTGAATTTTTTCTTCGCGCACATTTTTGTCAGGTTTTTGTTCTTGATTTGTCATTTTTTTCTCCTTCGGCGCCTTGCGCATTTTTAAGTTGTCAAAGTTACAAACCAATTTTCAGCCCGCGACAACTTGTCTCGGCCTGGAAAAAGGGGGCGACTCGGAGTCGCCCGGAATGATGTGTGATTGTCCGATAATATTTTACTCGTAGTCTATTCTTGGACAGTGATTACGCAGCCGTTTTTGGATTGGTTTCCAAATAAAATCAATGATCAAATTATAGACTATCCAAGCTAGGACAGCTAAAACGCAGAATGTTGGCAATGTTATAAGAGTAAGCTTGGCTTCTTGGGGGTGAGTCAAAATAGCCGTTATCACGATAGCCAAAGACCCAACAGTTAAAAACATAGTCACGAAGATTGAACAAAATATAGCCAAGATGCTATAAAGATACGAGCATAGCGTTTGAGGCATCTTGCCGTCAAGCTCTTCGCAGGTGGGCGGGAAACGAAAATCCCTCCCCTCGCTCCAATAGATTAAACGATAATGCCAGGACTTTTTATTGATCTTCATTTTTTTCTCCTTCGGCGCTTTGCGCCTTTTTAAGTTGTCAAAGTTACAAACCAATTTTCAGCCCGCGATACTTTATCGTGGCCTGGAAAAAGGGGGCGGGTTGCATAACGGCTTCGCCCATGAGTTGTCTATTTTTTTGAAAATACTTGTTATCCTTCGCCTGCTTTTTTTACTGCGTAAAATAGGACAGCCCACCATGCTCCAAAGAATATTGTCATTAGAAATAGGGTTTTTATAGCAGGTAGGGCTTCGGCCCCAAATGATTCCCATTGTAGTAGACTGATTGCGCCTACAAAAAGTAAAGCTTGCGAAAATATTTTAATTCCCCACATTACTGCTCCTCCTTTGGTTGATTTGTGAAGATCTCACCTTGCCCATTTTGCAAGATATTAAATTATATCTGGGAATTTAATTTTAGTCAATGATTACCGCCTATTATAGATAAATTAAAACATTAAATATGGCTAAAATGGCTAATTATATTGACAAATTTGCCAAATATGCTATACTTCAATTAGTAGTCGGAATTTTACGAATATTATCAACAGAGGTTCGGCCTCCAAATTGGAGGCCGAACCTCGGAAATCCACATGAATACCAAAGAAGCTTTAGAACAAATTGATATTATTGGCAAAAAAGCAGATATCTATCTGGCTTGTTTGGAAATGGGCGGGGCAACTGCTTATTCCATTGCCAAAAAAGTGGGACTAAAAAGGCCCACTGTTTATGATATTTTAAGCCAGCTCTTAAATGAGGGGCTGGTTTATAAATCTTTAAAAGCCAAGAAAAAATATTATTTTCCTGCTGATCCAGGAAGATTATTAAAGAAAGCCAAAGAAAAAGAAGAGAATATCAAGGCGATTTTGCCTGAACTGGAAAATTTATATAATGCGCCGAAAATTAAGCCAACCATTAAATATTTTGAAGGCAAAGAAGGTATTAAAGAAATGTACAATGACAGTTTAAAAAGTTTGAAAAAAGGGGATGAGATTTTGGGTTATGTGGGTGAAGGAATATTGCAGTATTTGCCTAAATATTCAGATGAGTATATCGCCGAAAGAGTAGCTAAGGGAATCAGATTCAGGGGGATATATAAAAAAGAAAAGGGCATTATGGAATATATGGCGAAAAATCAGGAGCAATTACGCACTGTCAGACTTTTAGATCATAAGGATTTTCCGGTCAATAATGAAACCAATATTTACGCCAATAAAATTGCGATTGCCAGTTATGGCAAGGAAATGTTTGCCATGATCATTGAATCAGAAGAAATTGCCAGGGCGCAAAGGGCAATTTTTGAGCTGGCTTGGAGAGGCGCAGAGGGCTTGGAATAAACCCTTGATTTTTTTAAATAAATAGTATAAAATAATTTTATCTATAAATATCCCAATTTTTGTTATTTGGGTTTTGTCATTTGGAATTTAATCAAGCGGGTGTAGTTCAGTGGCTAGAACGTTTCCTTGCCAAGGAAAAGGTCGCCGGTTCAAATCCGGTCACCCGCTCAAGAAGTTTCAAAAATAAACAAAAAGTTATCAGAAAAGACAGGAGATAATATATGATTGATCGAAACAGCGTTTACGAGGAACTAATCAATTTGCTTGATAGAAATCAAGTTGAATATAAATTGTTTTCCCATAGAGAAGCTTTAACCTACGAAGAATTAGCTGAAGTACAAAAAGAGACAGGATTTTTTGGAACAGAGATGAAATGCTTGGTACTAAAGGCAGGCGAAAAACTAATTATTTATGTCACGCTGCAAGGAGAAAGAGTTAATTTTGATGCAATTAAAGAAAAACTTGGGGTGAATAAAGTTAGATTGTCTACTCCAGAAGAATTAAGCGAGTATTTCGGTGCTAAACCAGGGTGTGCTTATCCTTTTGGATTTGATGCCCAATACGATATTTATGTAGACCCTAAGATTTACGATCAGGAATGGATGCTGTTTAGTCCAGTCGTTCCAACAAAAACAGTGCAAGCAAAAGGATCAGATTTAAAGAAAGTATTTAACTCTCTTGGTAATAATGTGCAAGAGATCACAGGCTTTAATCAATAGATTGAAAAAGCTTTTTAAGGCGAATAGCCGTTGCTACTAACTGGCCGAGGTGGTGAAACTGGTATACACGAAGGACTTAAAATCCTTTGGAGTTAAACCTCCGTGCGGGTTCGAGTCCCGCCCTCGGCACTATTCTTCTAAATTGAAGAAGTGTTCTTTTACTACTTTTATAAACAGATTGACTCTCTTTTTGAGGGTCTTTTTGTTTTTTTAGCAAAATTAGCTATAATAAACTATATGACAGCCTTATTCTATGCCATAATTTCCGGACTGATAGTCAGCCTAATCGGCTTGGCGGTTTTTTTTCTTTTGCTGTGGCAGGAAAATTTTTCCAGAAAAATTATTTTTTATTTAGTCAGCTTTTCAGCCGGCGCTATGATCGGCGGCGCTTTTTTTCATTTGTTGCCAGAGGCTTTAGCTGAACAGGAAAATTCATTACAAGTTTTTGCTTATCTGCTGGTAGGGTTTTGCTTCTTTTTCATTTTAGAAAAATTTTTGCGCTGGCATCATTGCCATGATAAAGATTGTCATGATAATAGCCATTTGGGCTATATGAATTTAATCGGTGATGGCATCCACAATTTTATTGATGGCCTGATTATTGTTTCAGCTTTTATGGTCAATACTGCCTTGGGAATTGTAACTACTATTTCTATCATTTCCCATGAAATCCCGCAAGAAATGGGCGACTTTGGCGTCTTGCTTTATTCTGGCATGAAAAAATCAAAAATGCTTGGCTATAATTTTTTAGTGGCATTAATTGCAATTTTAGGCGTAATAATAGGCTATTTGTTAATTAATTCTGTTGCAGGTTTAAACAATCTTTTATTGCCTGCTGCAGCCGGCGGATTCATTTACATTGCAGCCACTGATTTAATACCTGAATTACAGAAAGAAATTAAAGCAAAGAGTTCATTTTACCATTTTTTTGTTTTTTTACTGGCTTTGATCTTTATGCTCCTAATAAAAATTATCGGCGGTTAATTTGACTTTTTGTGGACTTATTTATAACATCAAGACATAAAAAATTTTTAACTATGAAATTTAAGCTTTTTTTCACTTTTGTCTTGATTTTTTTAATCTCAATTTTTTTTAGTTCCAAGGCTTTTGCCAAAACTAGAATTGAAGAAAAAGCAGATTGCCAGTACGAAATAAAAGTAAAGATGGTCTTTGATTTTAAGACGCCAAAAGCACAGGATTTGGCGGATTCATTACTGGCAGAGTGGCAAAATGGCATGAACCAGGTTTGGCACGCTTATAAAAATGAAAAATGCCAGGCAAAATTTATTTTTACTTTAGATAAAATACCAGGAGGCAAAACCTGCAATGATTTTCCCAGCGCGCATTGTTATCAGGTTGTGGAGACAGATAGAAATCAGCGCGGTAATATCTCTGACTCCACTTTATCAGTGCCTAACAGTAATCAAAACAGCCAGGGTGAATGGACAATTTATACTACGGGATTAAACGCGGCTCATGAGGCAGGGCACATGATGGGTTTGGGTGATGAATATCATTATAAAAAAATAAATAAACAATTGTTTTGGGTTGCCAATTACATATCTAAAAATGGCTGGCAAAGCATTATGGCGCAAACCTGGGACAAAGCGACTTCATCACAAGAGCAGGTGTTAAATGTACTAAAGCAAGCTGGCTATACCAAATTTTAAATTCATTTAAATATAAGTAATTAACTCGCTAAAAGGCGAGTTTTTTTGCTAAAATTAGTCAAAATAATAGTTTAATTTGGGTTTTGGCCTTGACAAAGTGGTATGTTTGTGCTAATATAATGGATTGTAAAGTGATTTACTTTCCTTTTAACAACTTGACAAGGAGGAGACAACATGACTATAGATGATATTGTTGAGAGGTATGATAAAAAAGCTTTGAAAATGGCTATTGGAAAACTCGAAGAAAGACTTCGAGTTGGCGACTTGGGCAATGAGGAATCAGCCAGGATATGGCTGCAGCTCAGCCATCTTTATGAACAAGCTAAAGATCTGTCCAGTTCACGTTTTGCAAAAAAGCAAGTTGCCTGGTTCCGAGAGCAATGTTTGAAAGACAAAAAATTGCCTTTTAACCCAGAATTAGTAGCAGCCTAGCCTAACCAGGGGTTATTCTACCCCTTTAAATCCCACCAAAATCTCCATTTGGAGCCCTTCACCAAGAAGGGTTCTTTTTTTACATAAAAAAAGCGGTCCGATGTTTTTTCGGTCCGCTTTTAAATTTAAAATGTTTTTTTATTTCGCCTCCTTTGCAGGCGCATTGACTGCCTTTAACCAGCCGCCCAGCATTTGGCCGACAGAATTTAAAGCTTCTTGGATTTCACTATATTTTGCCTCGCTAAGATTTTTTAAATCCTTGGCCATATTGGCAAAAACTTTCAGCGTGTCTAGCTTTCTCAGAGCCTGGATTAAAGTGTGTTTCTTTTCCTCCTTGCCTTGCCTGGTGGCAATGACAATGAGTTCCAAAATTTCTAAGATTGTAATTTCAGAACTTTTTCTTAAAGTGTTTTCTTCATTTTTTGAGATTTCGCCAGCCTCTTTATAGAGGTCATAGGTTTTATCTAAAATGGGGAATTTCTCAGAAAAATTCTCCAAAATGTCTTTGTATTTTTGCATAGGTTTTGTTTTTAATTTTTAGGATTTGGTTTGATTAATTAGTTCGACCTTTAATTATTTAATTATGAACTAAGAGATATGAAATATGAGATGTTGCTAATAATACTTTTTTTGTAATGTTTTAACACTTTTGACTAGTATTTTGATTATTTCTTCGATTTCATCTAATAATTTAGATGCTCTTTCTTTCTTTATTAAATCAGCATCAATTGACATTAGTAGCCAACTTTTGGTCTCCTTAGCCTCCTTTCTTGAAATATTTAAGTAATAAGTAAATTCTTTTTTACTTAAAGAATTTTTTGCGTGAATTATGTTTGAATTTATAGACGTTCCAGATCGGATTAATTGTTTGCCTATAATAAAGGCGGCCGTAGTCTTTGGGAATTGATTCACTAATTTAATTGTGTTGATCGCAAAATTGTAGGTTCTTATTTCGGTATCCATATTGAATTAATTAATAATAAATCTCATATCTCATAGTTCATAATTCATAGTTAAGTTTTTGGCTTTCGGAATTTATATATGACCGCAGCCAAACTTAGTGCCAAAAACACAGCAGATGCAATTAAGTATTTCAAAACCGAATTTCCTAATTTATTGGGTGGAATTTGCGTGGAGGCTTCAGGGGCAGGGATTATTTGTTTTTCAATATCTGCTTCAGACCGAGGTAGTATTCTGTATTCTTCATTATTTTTACTCAAGATGCCGGTAATTTTCAAATTATCTCCTTCAGCAAAATTAGCTTTGTTGATTTTGGTATTAGTTTTAAAATAAATTTCCGCTTCCCCGCTTTCATCTTTGATCATAAATTTTGAGCCATTTTTATCTAAAAGCAGTCCGGTAATTTGTACTAAATAACCGACTAGATCATTGTTAATTTCTTGAGAGGTTATAATTTTTGGTTGTGGCGGATCTTGATTTGAAATAACTTTAATATCTTGGGCAGACGCCAGTTTAATTCGTTTTTCACCCAAGGCTTCACTCAAGGTGCCGTTTAAATCCACTAAATCCCCGATTTTCAGATCAGGCCAGTTAGCTTTTGACATATAAACCTGAATGCCAGAACCAGCTACATACATCATGGTTTTACCAAAAATATTTGGCAGGACTGAAACAACGCCCTGGGTTTTGACTAATGTGCCAACAGCCAAATTTTTAATATCTTTTAAATCAACTGAGACGACTTTTTTTGCGCTTGATTTTTTAGCAGTACTTTTTACAGCAGTGCTTTTGGCTGTTTGGGCGCTAACTTCACTCCCGCTTGATTCTGTAGTTGCAGTAATTTTAATCTTTTGGGCTTCTTTAGTTTCCAGCTGTCCATCACTCACTATTAAAGTAATTGAATAGGTGCCTTTTTGTTTGAATTGGTGCTGGGCAATCACAGAAGCATAAGATTGGTCTTCTATTTGCCAGGTAAAATTTAATTCATCATCTTCCAGATCAAATGAATCTGAAGCATCACAGGTGATTATTTCATTAATATTGGCTGTCTTAGGACAATCAAGATTAATTTCCGGCGCATGGTTTAACTTGGTCAAAACATTTTCTTTGCCCGGGGTTGGCGTAATTGTCCAAAACCAGTAGCCATTTTCATCTTGGATATAAGAAGTATTTTCTGGCACATTCTCATCCTCGCTATATTTTACTGTTTGAATGGTTTTATCATCAGGGGAAATTAATTTTAGAGTTTCTTTGTCATTGTTTAAAGCCAGGCCGCTGATTTTTCTTTCAATAGCTAAGAATTCATTGGGTTTGAGAATGGTTGTTGTAAAATCATTTATAGAAATTCTATATTTTTTCTTACTTGCATCCTGAATTTGCCAACCCTTTAGGTCTGCTTCTTGGTCGCCTGTATTTTTTAATTCAATGAACTCAAATTCCAGGTCAGAACCGGGCGGATTAGGAAAAAGTTCATTTATAACAATTTTATCTTTAATTTTTTGCTTGCTTTCTTTGTCTGTTGTTTCAGTCGCTGTTTTACTTTTTTCTTCCTCTGTTAAAGAAATTATATTTGCTTCACCTTTAGTCGGTGTTTGGGTAACTGCGAAGTCATTTTTATTATTGAAAGTTTCAGCACCGTCAAAAATCCTGGCTGTGGAATCTGGGTCTTTGGCGACAGGCGCGTTATTCTCGGGGAAGCCATTATCCCAGTTGCCGTAAAAGACAGCATCAATAATATTATTTTTATCATCTTTTAAAATTATGGCATCGCCGCTATTATTTAATTTGCCCTTAGGATTCTCAATGACCAGAAATTTATTATCAAAATTTGAGCCGATTGTACCAGTCAGATTGGTTTGCGCGCCTGAGCCGTCAGTGATTGTATAGCCGGCCAAATCAATATCAAAAATATTTTTATTGTAAAGTTCTAGCCATTCCACTTCTCCATCAGCCGGATCTGAGACAAACTCATTAATTACTAAGGTTCCGGAGGAAACAATTTTTCTGTTGCTTGAGGTTGAAGCAAGGGGATTGTCTTCCGGTTGAGGATCATCGGCCGGCGGTTGATCAGGCGGCGGGTCGTCTGTGGGAGGCTCATCTGCCGGAGGATCGTCATCGGGCGGCGGGTCATCAGCCGGCGGCGGGTCAATCGGAGGCTGATTTGGAAATTCATTGGCCTTGCCAGCGGAATTGGCAGCGGCATGAACTTGCCAGTTAGCCGTTGTATAATCATTTAAATTTAAATCAACTCTTTGCAAAGAAGTGTCAGGGCAAGGCAAATAAGTAAAAATTTCAATGGTTTCGCCGGCAGAATTTTTTAAGCCAATTTCTTCGCCATCTTCGCGCAAACTGGACCAGGAGCTATCAATAATTGTGCCAGTAAAGTCAGAATATTTTTGTTTGAACAAATCAGCTTTGTTGGCGATGATGGCATATTCACCTGGATCAATGATTAAATCGTTTTGGAATGCGCTTAAGCGGTGATTAGTCTGGTCTTCGTAAAATTTCCAGTTAGTTAAATCAACCGGTTCTGCGCCTTTATTATAAATTTCCACCCATTCATTGTCGCTTGTTTCATATGCGCCGATTTCTGAGATGACAATATCAGAATCAGCAGCGTAAGCATAAATCGGGAAATTAAAAAATCCCAACAATAATAAAGTTAGGACCGCAAATCTTTGTTTTTTGTTTTTCATAGATTTTATTTTTATTTTATTTATACTTTTAGCATAGCAAACAAAATTTTAGGGTCAATATTAATTTGGGCTGAGATTTTGTTAGAAATGATTAGATGATTTATACACACAGGAAAACAAAAACCTCCCTTGTTCTTTAGAGCAAGGCGAAGAATCATCTATTCATCATTATATGCGGAATGATAAAAGAGGCGGATTTTTGTTAAAAATTTTTAACAGCTAATTTTTATTTTTGGGGATAAATTTTAATTTGCAATTTTAGAAATTTTGCATTAAGATATAATTCTGGACTTTAACAAAGGAGGAGTAGAATGCTTTACAAGCAAAACTTGCAGGAATTTTTTGAGACAGAGCTATTTGATGTTTTTGCCAAAAGACAGAATCTTTTGCCAAAAAATGAATCAATTTTTCAGCTTAATTTGCCCTATGTTGTCGGTATTTTGGTTAGGTTTTTCAAAACAGAAGAATTTACCAGGGATTTTACGGCTACCCCACTCTATGATTTGAGATTGAATGGAAACGCGGGCATTCCTAAAATTCAAGGCCTAGCAGACTTTTGTCTGTTTAGGACGGGTATCTTCCCTTTAGATTTTAATACCAAAAGGGTGCCGCCTCGTAGAAATTTTGTAATGGCTGGCAAAAGCGCCTATTTTGATTTAAGCCTGAGGCTGAAAGAAAGATCTCTTCTCTTCCATTCCTTAGCGCTAAATTTTGTAATCTTGGCCAACATGATCAGTGAGGTCAGATTGAAAAATCTGCCTGAACAAGAAATCCTTAAACTTTTTGAATTTTGGCAGGAGAGCGGGAATCCTTTGGCTGGAGAGCTGTTGACTAAGATGGGAGTATCGCTCACTAGCTTAAAAACCTCACAATAAAAAATCCCCCTGTACCAGATGGTACAGGGGGCGTTTTTTTTAGTTTTTTTACAAAACAGCTTCTTTGGCAGCTTTGGCCACACGGAACTTGACCACTGTTTTCGCCGGAATCTTGATAGAAGCGCCAGTTGCTGGATTTCGGCCCATTCTTTCTTTGCGGTGTACTTTAACAAACTTGCCTAAGCCTGGGATTGCAAAGACCCCATTTTTCTTAACTTCCTTGTAAGCCAATTCAATCATTGCCATCATCACAGCTTCCACTTCTTTTTTCTTCATGTTGGTGCTTTCAGCTAAAGCTGCAAGCGCCTGAGATTTGGTCATTTTTGCCATAATCTTTTATAATTATTTAATTATTAGTCCACTTACATTATATAACATAAGAGTAAAAATGTGAAGAAAATAAAGGGTTTTTCCACAATCAGGGTTTTTTAGTTAATTCGGGCATGTTTTGCTTTTTGTTGACACAATTTAAAAATTTTGCTAATTTGAGGTATAATAAAAGTGTCAGATTTAGCTACTATTACTTAAATAATCTAATTAATTAAGTAATTGCTTTATGGAAAAAGACCAGAAATTTTTAGAAACTTTGTTAGACATGCTTGTTTCCAAGCCCAAGAAAGTAAAGGTTGCGCGCATGGTAAATGAAAGAGGAGTTTTGCTGACAATTGATGTTGATCCCGAGGATTTAGGCACTTTGATTGGCAAGCAGGGCAGAAATATTGATGCGATCCGAGGCTTGGTCAGAATAATCGGCATGAAAGAAAAGGCTTTTGTTAGCGTCAAATTAAATCAGCCTGATCGGGAAGAAGCTAAATAATTTTTAAAAAATAAAATTTTATATAAATAACCCAGTCTCATGGACTTGGGTTATTTTTGTCCGGGCTTTGACCCGGATTAAATTAAAACTTAAATTTAAGGATAAATACCAGTCGAGACGAATTTTAAAGTTCCACGATTTGTCCATATTTAGGCGCTTCAGCATTAATGCCTAATTTACCAGCAAGCAGGTTTTTTAAAACTTCAGCTGGCTCTTTTTCACCCTGAACCGTAAAGACTTTTTTAAGCGGACTTTTTATATTTTGAATAAAATTTAAAATTCCTTTTTTGTCAGCATGGGCAGAATACCCGCCGATTGCCCGGCCTTCAGCCATATTTTTTATATCCACGCCCATTATGCGTACAAGAGGCAGGCCTTCTAGTATTTTTCTGCCCAAGGTGCCTTCAACCTGAAAACCAATAACTAGAAAGATATTGTTTGGATTGGGCAGATAATCTTTTTCATGGAACAAAATTCGACCGCCAGTTGACATGCCGCCGCCGGCAATAATTACTTTGGGCGCGTTTACTTTTATTATTCTTTTAGATTCTTGAGATGAAGCAGTGAATTTTAAACCAGGGAAATTAAAAATATCATCACCCGAAGCAATTATATAGCGAGTTTTTTGATTAAAATATGATTGGTGTTTTTTATAAACCTCAGTAATTTTTATGGCCAAAGGGCTGTCAATGAAAATCGGCACCTGAGGAATAATTTTATTTTCCACAAAAGCATTTAATTCGTATAAAAGTTCCTGGGTGCGTTCAAGCGCAAAAGAAGGAATCATTAAAACCGCTTTTCTTTTGATGGTATCTAAAAAAGTTTGCAAAAGCAGGGCTTTGCTTTCTTTTTTAGATTCATGATTCCTGTCACCATATGCTGAATCAACGAGCAGGTAGTCAGTGTCAGTAATTTGGTAAGTGGGATTTAAAAGCGGAGTAGGCGGGTTGCCCAAATCACCGGTAAAAACAATTTTAACTTTTTTAGTGTCTTCAGTTAATTGCAGTTCAATCATGCTGGAGCCGAGAATGTGGCCGGCATCTCTTAGAGTAAATTCCAAGTTATCGTTTAATTTGTTCGGCTGGTCATATTCATGAATTTTAATTTGATTCAACATGTTTTGTAAATCTTGCTGGCCATATAATGGCTCAAGCCCATTGTTTTTAAATTCCTCTGACATTAAATGAACCGCATCTTCCAAGGCTACGGCCATGAGGTCTTTGGTGGGAGGAGTGCAAAAGATTTGCCCTTTAAAACCGTTTTTGACCAGCTGGCCCAGCCGGCCGCAATGGTCTAAATGCGAATGAGTGACAAAAACATAATCAATTGTTTTTGGATCATAAGGAAAGGGCTGGTGGTTTAATTCATTGACCTCAGACGGACCCTGAAACAAGCCACAGTCAACCAGGAGCCTGGTTTTGCCAACTTCTATTAAGTAATTTGAGCCTGTGACAACCCCGGCACCCCCGTAGAAATGTAATTTCATTGGTTAATTGGGTTATTAATAAATTCGTCTTCGCCAACCGAAATTTAGTTTCGGCCAACGAAGGTTGGTTTATTTATTTATTTGGTTGTAAATTTGAGTTAATTATAGCATAATTGATTTTTCTCTCATAAGAAAAGTGGCGACAGTGCCGCCACTTTAATTTGTACCCTTTTTGTGTTGCCTTGAGGTTTTGCCCATTTAGGACACTTGACAGCCGCTCTCTATATAGGCTCCTCCTTTCTCCAAATGTGCTCTTTGGTCTTAGCAGGGTTTAGGTCTACCTGCATGGAATCTTGAGATCACTTACTAGCACTATGTGTTTTCTGCATGGAATATAGGGCTTTTCCAAGCGCGCGCTTAGAAGCACTGCTTTCCCCACTCTTTTTATTATGGATATTTTGGACCGGGGAACCAATCGTATACCTTTAAATAGTTTAGTACTGTTTCTTGGCATTATCTGTCTCCTTTTTGTGAGATTACAAAGCCTTATTCTTTAAATTTAATATAACAAAAAGAATATAATTAAACAATATATTTCGGGAAATTAAAAAGCCGGGATGGCTTTTAATTAAGTAATAACATTTGTTGAATTTGCCAATCCCGGCGCTGGAGTTTTGTTTTAGGCTGTTACTGCTTTTTTAGGCAGTGTAATCCTAGCCTTTGGATCAGCCCGCTGCGCTTTCCTTCTCCCCTTGTGAGGCCTGAGTTTTCATTCCGAAAACAATCATAATTTTTACCTTTCATTGCGGGTTGAAAATAGAGCCTGGCGTAACTTTGACTTAGTAAGAAGGTAATTCGGGACAATAATAAGTGTCCCTGAGGATAGCCAGTGGCCGGAGAAGGCCGTTATAACCGGTTTTCCTCTTTTTTGAATGCGGTTTGCCTTTTTTCCTGCCGAACTTCTCTTGGTCCTGCCCTTGCTCTTACTTCTGACATGATTGTCCTCCTCGGTTTTGGGGCACTTTGTGCCTTGACAATATTATGGGCTACTGCAGCAACCTTTGATTTAATTGTAGCAAAAAATACAGTTTGAGCAAATTAAAATTTGTGGATAAATTTGGCAAATTAAAAAGCCGGGATGGGCTTTTAATTAAGTATAAACATTTGTTGAATTTGCCAATCCCGGCTCGTGTGACAGGCTTTTGCCTTGTGGCGATGGCTTAGTCTGCCGCTATGCTCTTGGGTCTTGCAGCGCACTTTGTGTGCAACGACTGCTTAGTTGTCCTCAACGTTACAATCATATAATGGACTCCTTTTTGATCCGTATTGAAATGTTTACGGATAAGTCCGCATTTAAATCGCGGGGGATTTTGCCGCTTTTTATATCGCCCTCAAGAGTTTCCTCTAGGGGCTTTATATTACACAGCGTAGTTCCACCATGTCCTCCCTTTTCCGGTTCGCCGTTTACAGTGCCGTTTTCTTCGTGGCCACTCGGGCCGGTAAGCTTTTGCTGACTTCCAATTTCGGACCTGCTCTTGCCATAAGGCACCTCCTGGATTGTTTTTGGACATTGTCTGCCCGGTTCAATAGTCTTTGGTCGTGATGACCTCGTGACGTGAGCTAGCCTCGAAGACGGCTTAGCCTGCCACTACACTCGTGGTTTCTTTGCAGCGTACTATGTCCTTTCCCGGGGCGTTGTACGCGAAAATCTTAGAAGTGTTCGTTTTTAACGTTACAATCATAAGATGATCTCCTGTTTGTTCGTGGTATTGTGAAACGATCTCGGGCACAACATGGCCTTTTTGGCGCTCATGCCCGCAGTTCGGTGGCAGGCAATACTGCCATTGAGTGGAATCCCGTTGTCTGTAAATTGGTGACAATCATATCTGGGTCTCCTTTTAGATCCCGATGATTTATTGTCAGAACAAAAGAATGTCTCCGCATTTGTTACGCCCATGAAGTCCCTACCCCATGGGCCTTAGACATTGAAATTATTTTCCACAATTTGCTCCTTCCTTTGCCTGGTTCGCCGTTTACGCTTTTTTGTCCTGCTTGCTTGCGGCCGATTTCTGCGTCGTGGCCTGCGACATTTTTCCAGCGACTACTTTCGGACCTGCTCTTGCCATAAGTCACCTCCTGGATTGTTTTGGGCAGGGTTTGTCCGTGTCAATGTTTTTGGCCGAAATGACCTCTGTCTTTAATTTACCAAAGAAAAAAAGATCAGGCAAGAAATTTGTGGATAAATTTGGCAAATTAAAAAGCCGGGATGGGCTTTTAATTAAGTATAAACATTTGTTGAATTTGCCAATCCCGGCTCGTGTGACAGGCTTTTGCCCTGAAGATGTGTTAGCCTATCGCTATGTTCGCGGTTTCTTTGTCAGCGTGCACGCCGTTTTCCAAGGCGCCGTACGCGGAAAACAGATCGCTTTTGTTGAACGTTACAATCATAAGGGCCTCCTTTTTTGACCCAGATTGAGATGTTCGTGGATAAGCCCGCCTTTAAATCGCGGGGATTTTGCCGCTTTTTATATCGCCCTCAAGAGTTTCCTCTAGGGGCTTTATATTACACAGCGCAGTTCCACTATGTCCTCCCTTTTCTGGTTCGCCGTTTACAGTGCCGTTTTCTTCGTGGCCGCTCGGGCCGGTAAGCTTTTGCTGACTTCCAATTTCGGACCTGCTCTTGCTCTCTTTTTCGACATACTTACCTCCTCTGTTCGGGTTTACGGGCAACTTTCGTGCCAGGGAATATATTATGGTCACCCGCGGCAACCTCTGCTTTAAATTTAACAAAGAAAAATATTATTGGCAAGGAATTTGTGGATAAATGTTTTCAGATTGCGGATTACGATTACAGATTTCAGATTAAATCCAGATTTTTAAGAGAACTAAAAAGAGACAGTCAAGCTGTCCCTTTTTATAATCATTAGGTTGTTTAATCTATTTTTTTGCTTTAACTTTTTTTTCTTTAACAGCTTTGGCTTTCTTTTCCTTAGTTTCTGGCTTTGCCTCTTTTTTTTCTGCCTTATCTTCTTTTTCTTTTGCTTTTGGTTCTTTAACTTCGGGAGTTTCAGTCTCGGCTGTTTGCTTTTTGACCTCTTTGAGAGCTTTAAGGCTTAAGCCTAAGCGGTGATCTTTTGGTTCAATAGAAATTATTCTGAATTTTATAGTATCTCCTGCTTTGGCAATTTCATTTAAATCAGTAATAGGTTTATCAGAAAGTTCAGAAATATGAGCCAAACCGTGAATGTCTGGATCTAATTCTACAAATAAGCCAAACGGGTTAGCCTTTAAAACTTTGCCCTCAACCAAATCATTGACTTTATACTTATCATAAACATGAACCCAGGGATCTTCTTTTAGTTTTTTCATTGACAGAAATATCTTTGTGCCTTCAATATTAATTATTTCCGCTTCTACGACATCTCCAACCTTGATAAAGTCGCGCGGGTCATCAATTCTTTGCCAGGCAAGTTCAGAAATATGAACCAGGCCTTCCATTTTGTTGTCAAATTCCACAAAGACGCCAAAATCTGTGACTGCAGTGACCTTCCCTTTGATTCTATCGCCAACTTTATATTTGGAAACAACCTTTTCTTGTGATTCTTCCCAGGCTGCTTTTTCAGATACAATCAGCTTTTCCTCTTTTTCATCAACATCAAGCACTTTAACCTGCAAAGGCTGATTAATAAATTTTCTTAAGAATTCTAAAATTTTATTTTTGTCTCCGCCTTCAACGCGTGGATAATGTTCGGGTATTAATTGGGAAACAGGCAAAAAGCCGGCAATATGGCCGATTTTAGTCATCAGGCCGCCTTTGTTTGCATCACTAATTTTAACCGTCAGAACTTCGCCTGATTTCATCAGATCTTTTAAACTGTCCCAGGCTCTTTGCTGGCCGGCATAACGAAAAGAAAGTTCCATTTCGCCATTTTCATTTTCCATGTCTATGACAGTTGCTTCAACGCTATCTCCGATTTTAAGATGGCCGAATTCCTCTGATTCATTATAAAGTTCGCGTCCGCGCACAATACCGGTTTTAATGCCGTCAATATCAAGGCGCACCTCGGCTTTGGAAGCAGAGATTACCTTGCCTTTAATGACTTCGCTGATTTTTGGTAATTTTAAATATGGTGAATCGCCACTCAGTAATTTGGCGAATTCGGAATTTGTGTTTTCTGGTTTTTTAGGATCTTTTTTTGACATAGGATTATATGGAAATAGGTAATATGTAATAGGTAATAAGGATTGGGATTATATTTTTATAAAATTATCCTTTCCGTATTACGTATTACTTATTTCAGTTTCTATTTTTAAATAAAACAATCTCCCTTAAATTGAGAGACTTTATTTAAGGTTAACCTGCGCAAAGCTTTTAAAATTGCCTTGACAAGTCCCATCCTTTTGAAATGTTTAGGAGGGGTGAATTAGCAAATTTTATAGATCTAACTTATATTTAGAGTTTAGCTTAAAATAAAAAATAAGTCAAGGCTTGAATTCCTGGAGCAGGTTGGTCAGGAGTTTTTTATTTTCCATGCTAAGATTTGAATTTGTTAATTGGTTGCGGAGAAATGAAATTATCGGGTCTTTAAGGACTGGGGGTAATTGTTGATTAAGCAGTTTTTGCAAACCGAGTAATATTTCTTTGATTTTTTGCTGGTCACTGGTTTCCAATGCCTGGGCAAAATCCTTTTTATAAATATCCAGCTTATTTTTTATTTCTTGCGCCTGCGAAGGGTATAAGCCTGCTTCTTTTATTTGTTTATTTTCATTAATCTTGGCAATGATTAACAAAAGAAAAAAGATAATAGCAATAATAATAATTTTCTTTTTGTGTTTTTGCCAGAAGGTCTTTCGGAGCTGTTTTGGCAACAATGAAATAGGCTCTTTCTCTCCCAAATTTTTTTCTATTGGCGTCTGGTTCTCAACAGGGATATTTATTTCTTCTTTTGATAAATTGGCATGAGCCTCGGCCATCTGCTGGCGTTTTAATTTAGCGCGGATCAAATTGGTTTGTTCAGTCACAACTTTATAAGCTTTAATTTCTTCCGGGATGCCCTTTAATTTGCGGTAGCCGACTTCAGCAGTCGGAATTTCATTTTTATTCATAGTCAGATAAACAGCTTCTGTAAAATAAACTTCATTTGGTTCGGCAATGGCTTCAATGCGTGAAGCAATATTGACTGGCTCGCCGAAAACATCTCCGTCCTTAAGATTGACTTCTCCGGAATTAATGGCAATTCTGACTTCTATCTGGTCGCTGGAAGTTGCGCGGGCATTATGGTTTAAAATGTTTTCCTGAATTTTCATGCCGCAAAGGACAGCGTCAGTCGGGCTTTCAAAAGTCACCAAAAAAGCATCACCAATAGTTTTGACTATAGTACCGTCAAATTGCTTGATTGCCGGCTTAATCAATTCGTCCTGCAATTCTAAAAGATGATGCAATTGCTGGCGCGATTGGGTGGATGCGCGGGCGGTAAAGCCCTTCATATCCGTGAACATGATGGATAAATGTTTGGTTGAGAGCATATTTTTCAGGAGTATATTTTAGTCCCCGTGCTATTAATATACTGTAAAATTTGGAAAATTAAAAGAGGTAAGCACCCCTTTTTTTATTTTCAACTTTATGATAAAATTAAATTAAATTGATTATCTTTCCGCCAAAGGCGGAAATTCTTAATTTACTTAATTAGCTTAATTTAATTATGACTATTTTTTGGTTAGGCCAGGCAGCTTTCAAAATCGTGGATAAGGAAGTGACTGTGGCGATTGATCCTTATGATAAAATTGGCCTAAAAATGCCGAAATTTCAGGCTGAAATACTGCTTATTACTCACGATCATTCTGACCATAATTATCTTGACGCCATTAAAGGCGAGCCTTTTGTAATTGACAGCCAGGGCGAATATGAAGTAAAAAATGTTTTTGTCTATGGCTTGCCAGCTTACCATGACAATAAACAGGGGGCAGAAAGCGGGCAGATAACTGTTTATGTTATTGAAATGGAAGGCATGAAGATTGCCCATTTGGGCGATATTGGGCAAGACAGCTTGACTGATGAGCAATTAGAAGAATTGGAAGGTGTTGACATTTTGTTAATTCCGGTTGGTGGTGAAGAAACTATTAATGCTACAGGCGCTGTCAAAATAATCAGCCAGATTCAACCGCGCATTGTCATCCCTATGCATTATAAAATTCCGGGAGTAAATATAAAGCTGGATCCGCTTGATAAATTCTTGAAAGAATTTGGGGTTGCTAGCCCTGAGAAAATGGATAAGTTGAAGATTAATAAAAAAGATCTGCCACAGGAAGAAACCAAGGTAATTGTTTTAGAAAAGAGCTAATAAGAATGATAAGCCACAGATTAATAATCACTGACTGCACTGATACAATCAGGGTAATCTGTGAATAAAATTAGTGTTTAAAAAACTATGGCGAGAAAAAAGGCAAAACAAAAAACCAAGAAAAAGTTAGTTAAAAAAATAGGGCGGAAAAAAGTTCGTTCTAATTTAGGCACCAGGATAAAAGTAAAAGAAGAAAAAGAAGCTGCAGTTGAAACAATTGTGGGCGCAAGTTTATCGCCATTTGAAGCGACAAAAGATGAATCGTTTGAATTTGAGAGTAATGATTTTGAGGACAAAACTGAACGTCAAAGTTTTAACGCTTATGATAATCCTATCTTGATTCAAGAAGCGGATCCAAATGAGGAAATAAATAATGAGATTTCGCAGGCAGATGAAGCAATGGCTCCACAGGAGCAAATTAACCCCGCTGATTCCAAGAACCCAGAACCCTGGCAAAATTTAACTCCCAGACAAAAAAATTTGATAATGTATATTTCCCTGACTTGTGTCATGGTTATAATAGTAGGTTTTTGGTTTGTGGGCCTGAAAGCAAGCTTTGGCCAGAATTTAAAAGGCCTCAATTTCAATATCAATGAAGTCCAGGGAGTGAAACAGGGCTTAAATTCAGCCAACCAGCAGATCTCGGAGATAAAAACCCAGCTTGATAATCAGGCGAGTTCAATTACCGATATTAAAAATAAGGCCGAGGAATTAATTATTGAAGAGCAGATAAAAAATGATGTTGCCCAAAAATTAAAAGATAAATTGCAAAATCAGAATATAAATTCCGAGGCAGAATTAAATGCTAACACCGCAGAATAAAATATTTTATGTCAGCGAAGAAAGTTAATAAAAAATTAAAGAAAATCACAAAACCAAAAGCCCCGAAAGAGGCTAAGGTTTTAAAATCCAGCCAAGCCGAGCTTGAAATTAAACCAAAAGACGAGGATGTTAAGCAGGATACGACAGCCATGGTTGTGACAAATTTAGGGAAATTAGAAGAAAGATCCTTGGTTGATGAAATGCAGGAGTCATATTTGGATTATGCCATGTCTGTGATTGTGGCCCGCGCTTTGCCAGATGTACGTGATGGCTTAAAGCCAGTTCACCGCAGGATTTTATATGCCATGTGGGATATTGGCTTGAAATCCAGTGCCAAATTTAGAAAATCTGCCACGATCGTCGGTGAAGTTTTGGGCAAATACCATCCGCATGGCGATGTGGCTGTTTATGATTCCATGGTTAGAATGGCTCAGGATTTTTCTTTGCGCTATCCTTTGGTTTGGGGCCAGGGCAATTTTGGTTCCATGGATGGCGATCGTGCGGCTGCCTATCGTTATACTGAAGCCAAATTAAAAGCAATCGCTGAGGAAATGTTAATGGATATTGATAAGGATACTGTTAATTTCATTCCTAATTATGATGGTTCGCATAATGAACCATTGGTTTTGCCGGCTAAATTGCCAAATCTTTTATTAAACGGCACCATGGGCATTGCCGTGGGTATGGCAACTAATATTCCACCCCATAATTTGACCGAACTATGCGACGGGATTACTCATCTAATTGATAATCCCAAAGCCACGGTTGAGGACTTAATGAAATTCATTAAAGGTCCTGATTTCCCGACTGGCGGCATTATATATGATATTAAAGAAATCCAAAGAGCATATGCCACAGGCAAAGGCGCGATTGTGATGAGAGCCAAAGCTGAAATAGTGGAAGCACAAGGCAAATTTAAAATTATTGTGACAGAAATTCCTTATCAGGTTAATAAGGCGACTTTAGTGGAAAAAATTGCCACCTTGGTTCAGGAAAAGAAAATCAAAGACATTAAGGATTTGCGCGATGAATCAAATAAAGACGGGGTGCGCATCGTGATTGAACTGAAAAAAGAATCATATCCAAAAAAGATTTTAAATCAGCTTTATAAACTAACCCAGTTGCAGGAAACTTTCCATGTTAATGCCCTGGCTTTGATTGATGGCTTACAGCCCAGAGTTTTGACTTTAAAAATGATTTTAGAAGAATATGTCAAACACCGCGAAATTGTGATCAGGCGCAGGACTGAATTTGATTTGAACAAAGCCAAAGAAAGAGCCCATATTTTGGAGGGCTTAGTTAAGGCGCTAAAAGATATTGATCGGGTAATTGAAACAATCAAGAAGTCAAAAGATAAAGATGAAGCCAAAAATAATTTAATGAAAAAATTTAAGTTTACAGAAATTCAGGCTATTGCCATTTTGGAAATGCGCTTACAACAATTGGCTAATCTGGAAAGGCAGAGATTAATTGATGAATTAAAAGAGAAGAGGAAATTGATTGAAGAGCTGGAATCAATTTTGAAATCAAGAACAAAAATTTTAAACATCATTAAAAAAGATTTAATTGAGATTAAAGATAAATACGGAGATGACAGAAGAACAGACATAGTTAAATCTCCAGTCGGTGAATTTTCAGTTAAAGATTTAATACCAAATGAACCGACAATGGTGATGGTTACTCAAGACGGCTATATTAAACGCTTGCCGACAGATACTTTTAAAACCCAATCGCGCGGCGGCAAGGGAGTAATTGGCTTGACCACGAAAGAAGAAGATATTGTGGAACATTTTTTTGCGACAACTACTCATTCAGATTTATTATTCTTTACCACGAGCGGCCGAGTTTTCCAGCTCAAAGCTTATGAAGTGCCGCAAACAACCAGAACTTCAAAAGGCCAGGCTTTGGTAAACTTTTTACAGCTGGCGCCGCATGAAAAAGTCACTTCAGTTTTAGATCTGGCCGATTTGAGCGGTTATAAATATTTAGTTTTGGTCACGAAAAAAGGCTTGATTAAAAAAGTTGATATTCAGGAAATAACTAAAGTCAGAAAAAGCGGCTTGATTGCCATTAAATTAAAATCAGGCGGCGATATTTTGCTCTGGGCTAAACCAGCGACAGGTGATGATGAAATTATTTTAGTCACTTCTGGCGGCATGTCAGTCAGGTTTAAGGAAAAAGGCATAAGAGCTATGGGGCGGGCAGCTTCTGGTGTCAGAGGCATTAGATTAAAAGGTGATGATGTGGTTGTGCGCATGGATATCAGTGAAAAAGCTGTTAAAGATGAAAATTTGGATTTACTGGTTGTCATGGAAAATGGTTTTGGCAAACGAACCAGTATAAAAGAATATAGGTTGCAGGGCCGTGGCGGTACTGGCATTAAGGCTGCTAAAATAACTTCCAAGACAGGTAAGATTGTTGGCGCGCGTTTGATTAATAATAAAGATTTGGATCGCGACATGATTATAATTTCAGAAAAAGGCCAGGTCATTCGTCTGCCTTTGAAATCTGTCAGCCATTTAGGCCGCGCTACTCAGGGTGTTAGATTAATGAGATTTAAGGAGGTGAAGGATAAGGTGGCAAGTATTACGCTAATTTGATGGCTTAACCACCCGCCTTCGTTAAAACTTCGGCAGGCAGGCAGATTAATATTCACTGATAACACTGATTGAAATAAAAAAATCCCGTACGATGTGCGGGATTTTTGGTTCTCTATATGTTTAAAATTATTTTGTCTTTTAATCTACACGTGGGGGACGGCTGTTGGCCAAAAATTGGTTAATCATGATGCTCCCTTTCGATGGCCGTGATGGCCTTTTTATTACTTTGCCTTTTACCTTTAGCGCGCCAACCCGAAAGCCCTCTTTTAATAGATGGCTACGAATCCTGCTTAATTCAGCCAAGGAGCCGGAAATTGTGGAGCAAATTTTATCTTTTCTGCGTCTGCGTTTGATTTGTTCCCAATTTTTAAAACAACCGAGGTGATTATACATTATGCTATTAGTCATCTCTCCAGCTATAAGATTTAGTTCTGCCATTTTTACCTCCTTTAGTTCTCTATGAGTTCGCCGGTTGGCAATCCTTCTCTTTTCAAATGCTGTTGGACTGCCTCTATGTCTGGTAATGTCCCAGAAACAGTAAAGCAGGCTTTATCTTCTTTAAACTCTACCTTGCTAACAGAAAGACATTCTTTATAGAAGCTTCGAAGAGGATTGATGATCATATGGAAGGTTGCACGATAAACATCAAATTTCAGTTTTGCCATTTTGTCCTCCTTTTAGGATATTTCACCAGTCAACAAATTAGCCTGGAGCAGTTTGGGAATTGGTCTTGTTTCTTCTTTATTAAATTTTAAAGTACTCATTTTCTCCTCCTTTCCAGTTAAAAATAACTTAACAATTTAAAGTAGCATTGTCAACACTTGCCAAAAATTGAAATTTAGTGTAAGATGGGATATAATTGTAGGGAAATCTACAATTTTAATTATTAATTGATAACCGAACCACGGATTTTTGTTCACTGATAACACTGATTTATATCCGTGTAAATCTGTGATTATTAATCTGTGTTTCAGTCTTCCCAAGTTCTATGTCAGTCCCAGCTAAACGCAGACCAAGAAGTGAAAAAAGGCGCAGGGCAGCCCATTTTGCTTTAAAAAAAGTTCAATATAATTTGTGCCCAAAATGCAAAAAGCCCAAAATGCCCCATGCTGTTTGTACTTCATGCGGTACTTATAAAAATCGCGAAATCTTAAAATCAAAACTGGATAAGAAGGAATTGAAAAAAATGAACAAACAGAAAGCCAAAAGTGCCGAGAAACAGACTCACTAAGGAATGCCTGAACCACAGATTTAATTCACTGATTGCACAGATGTTTATTTTCGTCAGTGTTAGCTGTGAGTAAAATCAGTGGTTAAGTTAACAATATCATTATGTCCAACAGACATTTATCCCGCACCATTGCCATGCAGACTCTTTACCAATGGGATTTTAATGACCAAAAAGAAAACAATTTGGAGCAGCTTTTGGATTATAATATCAAGGAGTTTGCGCCGGGTTTCAATGACGATGGTTTTGCCAAACATTTGGTTGAAGGCGTAATTAAAAATATTGCGGACATTGATGAATCTATTAGAAAGTACGCAACTGAATGGCCGCTTGAGCAAATTACGGTTATTGATCGCAATATTTTGCGCCTGGGCATTTATGAATTAAAATTTGATCCGGACATTCCTTCCAAGGTGGCAATTAACGAAGCGATTGAAGTCGCCAAAACTTATGGCGGAGATTCATCGGGTAAATTTGTCAATGGTGTTTTAGGCGCGATTTATAAAGAAATGGAAGCCAAGGGACAGATTAAAGAATAAAATTTAAGAAGTATTTTTAGGTTGGTCAAAATAAATTCAAGGGCATTTTTGTGCAAAAGGAGGTAAAAATGACCAAGGTGAATGAAGGAGCGAAAAAGAAAATGTCGGCCAGAAAATTGGCCAGAATGGTGATTGAGGAGGCAATCAATATTTTGGTCGGTCCGTATCTCGGCCAGTTTAGGGCCATGCAAGTAAAAGATTTTCTTTTCCGCGAATAAATTTTGAGGGAGAATCCTCCCTCATCAACCCAAAAGTATTTTTTATGAATAATTTATGGAATGACAGACTTTAGTTTGCTACCTAAAGAGGTAGCACATTTAAGTTTGTCGCTCCGTTGCTAAATCTATGAAAGATTTTTCCAAACTTGAAAAAAAATTAGGCGTAAAATTTAAAAACAAAGATTTAATCAGGCAGGCCGTAGTTCATCGTTCATATATCAATGAGCACCCGGAATTTGAGCTGGACCACAATGAACGCCTGGAATTTTTAGGCGATGCGGTCTTGGAACTCATTGTTACGGAATTTCTTTACCTTAATTATCCAAATCCAGAAGGTGAATTAACAAATTGGCGCGCTTCGTTGGTCAATGCCGTAATCCTTTCTGAAATTGCCCGCGATTTAGAGATTGAAGAATTTTTATATTTAAGCAAGGGCGAAGCTCAGGATATAAATTCCAAGGCGCGGCAATTTATTTTGGCCAATGCCATGGAAGCAGTAATCGGCGCGATTTATTTGGATAAAGATTATAAAGTCGCCAAGAAATTTATTGAAGAAAAAGTTATTGTAAAATTGCCATATATTTTAGAACATAAATTATATCAGGATCCCAAAAGCAGATTTCAGGAAATAAGCCAGGAAAAAGTCGGGGTCACCCCGAGTTATAAGGTTTTAGAAGAATCAGGGCCAGACCACGCCAAGCATTTTGTGGTCGGCGTGTTTTTAAAAAAGGATTTAGTAGCCAAAGGCGAGGGCACGAGTAAACAAGAAGCCCAGGTTAGTGCCGCACACGAGGCTTTACATGTGAAAAATTGGGAATAGTTTGAAATAAAAAAAAGACAAACCTTTAACCTTACAGATGACTTTAGCCCGCATTGGCGAGGCCATGTCATCGTACGACCACTAAAGTGGTCTGTAAAATTATGACGGTTTGTCTTTTTTGTTTTGTATTAGCTGAATTTGGGTATTTTTATATTGACAAAAATTACAATAATTGTTAGTCTTGTTATAACAAAATTTGAAAGGAGGAATAGCCATGATTGTTAAGGTAGTTATTGAATCCTGCCGGCCGAACGTGGGAGAGGAAATTTTTATACACTGTGATGAGAAGCGTACGGATTTGGAAAAGATTCAACAAGGACTAGAAGATTATTTAAAAAATAAATATCCCGGTAAATTGATCAAGGTCGCAACAAAAGGTTCGTCTTTTAGCGCTATCAGAGATAGCGATATTAGAAAAAAATTATCGGGATTCCCGGGCGTTACCCTTATACCCGAAATACACGCCCACATTAGAGACCCCGAAGCAATAAAATAGATTATAAATAAGGATTGATGTAATTCAATCCTTATTGTTTTTTGGGCGGATTTTTAAAAGTTGCTTCCGGAGTTTGGTTATTTATCACCTCGCGGGAAATGCCTAATTCCTGCTTGTAAACATAATCAATGGAATCAAAAATTGCCTCTGACCAATCAAATCCCAATTTTCCAGCCACTGCTTTAACTCCTTGTTCGTTCTTGCCTTCAATTTCTATTATTGGTTTTAAGCCCGGCCAGGTATCAAGAGTAATTTCTACGTCATTAAAATGCCAGAGTTCTCTCTTGGTTTCTTGATAAGATTTACGCTTGGCGCCGATGGATTCCAAAAAATTACAGCCATTTTCAAAATTATTTATTGTTAACTCAATTTCTTTTTGGTCAGTAATCTTTTTGCCGTGAACAATTTTTAAGCTCATAGTAATTTTATCCCCCTCATCTCTGACTCTCAACCAGCCATTTTTAATTTTCTTTGGCGGAACAAAAACCACCCGTTTCATTAAAAATTCTGGTTTAATAAGCTTGGCGCCAATGGATTTGAGTTTTTGGCGCATTTGGTCTTTGTTGATTTTGGTAAAGGTGGCTTCGTATTCAATATTCATAGGTTGGGAATATGAAATTAGAAATAAGTAATATGGATTGGCCTTCGCCAACCGAAGTTGGCTTCGGCCAACGAAGGTTGGAAGATTTTAATTTTTTCGTGCTATTTCGTGATTATTTTTTCGTGGTTAAGATACCCATTATCCTCATCAAAGAAAAAACGATATTTGATTTCTTGTCCAGCTAAAGCTTCTGGCAGCCAGTAAATATCATCAGGCCACATTTGGGTGTACGGAATTTTATCAATCTCCCACCACAGTGGCAGAGTTTCATCTGATTCTTTTAATTCACCTTCAAATTCATAGGCTAAGAAAATATCACAATGCTGATTATTCTCATTTTTAAAATTTGGCCAAATAAATTCAATGAAACCTAAATGTTTTGGCTTGATTGGAGTGTACCCAGTTTCTTCCTCAACTTCGCGAATAACCGCCTGTTCAATATTTTCGCCATCTTTAACTTTGCCGCCTGGGCCATTCCATTTTCCCTGGCCAAGGCCTTTTTTCTTCATAATCAAAAGTACCTGATTTTTGTTATTGAGCAGGTAGCAGAGGTTGGTTGTGTAATTAAAGGCGTAGTCCATTTGACAAGTTAATTAAGTTGATTTAAGATAAGAAAAAATCTACAGGAGGTAAAAAATGCCAAGTCCAGCTGAAATGACAAAAGAACAGTTAAGCAGACTGACTGATCAGCAACTTATTGATGAGATTGTCCATTATAGGTTAGTCAGGGCTAATTATCATCCCGACGACAAGGCCTATGGATGGGCATCCAAAGAACTTGAAGTGGTTCAGAGCGAGATAAATCGCAGGGAGCGGGAAAAAAGGCAAAATGAAGACTGGGACAGACGATGGAAGAAGCATTCCTGTGCGTCACAATAAAAAATTCAAAGTTAATTTTTAAAGGGTCCACCTGGGCTCTTTTTTCTATACTTAATTTTTAGCACAAAAATCAATTATAAACAACGAAGAAGCGATTTATAAATCACTTCTTCGGATAAATGGGCATTATTTTCTCTTTGCTTTTTTTTCTCGCCACTTTAATTTGGGAAGCTTAACGCCGGTTGTGATTTTTTTACCTTTTGCCATAAATATAGAATTAAGTATTAAATAGTAAGAATTAAGAATAATTATTTATATTGGAAATGCTGCCGTTTAAAATAAATGGTTTCATGACTTTTATTTCTAAAGCATAACGTAATTCCTTTTCATCAGGCAATTCATATAATTTTTGAACTTCCAGCATTTCTTTAGCGAAATGCATGGATCCGCAGATGGTTATTCTCATAAATTTATTTTTTAACAAAACGAGGACTTAATAAAACGATAATTGCTCCAATTGCTGCGCCAATAGTATCTTGAATTAAATTTACTACGGTAGTATCTGTTGTATTATCCAAACCCAAAACTTTTAAGTGCGTACCCCAGGTATTGTCGCTATAATTTTCAAATATTTCCCAGAGAATGCTACATATAATCACTAAACAAAAGGCAATGATTGTCGACCTTTGAATTGGGATTTGCCAGCGCAAAGAAATTACAACGGGTAATAAAATAATGCTTATCAAAGGAATAATGACATGCAGAATATAAGAATAAGGGATTCCATACTGATATAATTCATAAAGTCCAAGAGAGCCAAGGGCGTTGGCAGCAATAGCAATGGTAAGCAATAATTGTAATAGTTCGGCGGCACGATTTTTTTTGGCCGCATCAGGTGAATTTGCCGAGACCCTGATGAATTTAGGCAATAAGTAGATTGTTAATGCGCCTATAATCATTGACCAACCTAGATAACGAACATCAATAAAAGACGGAATCCAGGAGATCGGCGCAATAACCAAGAAAATGCCCGCAGTCAATAATATTAAAATAGATATTAATGGCAAACGTTTCATAGGTGACCCGGCCCCAAAGGGGGGCCTTCGGCCCAGGGATTCGAACCCTGGACCCACTGCTTAAGAGGCAGTTGCTCTACCAGCCCCAAAGGGGAGCCTTTGGCTCTGAGCTATTTACCTCAAAATTAATTTTTAATATTTTTAATAATTATCGGAAGTTTATTTTTTTCAGTATTTTTTATTAAATTTATGATAGCCCTTTTCTCGTTAAATCCTTTCGGGTGTTTTAAATAGAATTCTCTTTTAAAGGCTAAATTTTTATCATTATAAATTTCATAATAAACTAGTTCAAAAGGGATCCTGGGTTTAGTTGATTTAACCCAACCTTTATTGTGATAATTCTTTAATCTTTCCGCAGGTTTCTCCGAAGTACAACCAATGTAAAAGCCGTAATCTTTTAAGCTATGTAAAAAGTAGACAAAATATTCCATGTGACCCGGCAGGGATTCGAACCCTGGACCCACTGCTTAAGAGGCAGTTGCTCTACCAGCTGAGCTACCGAGTCGTATTAAGTTTGTAATGTTATAAAGTTTGTCGGTAGCGAAGCTGGTATCGTCCATAAATACATAAATTCTGACTGCCTGCCCACCGTAGCGCTCTTACGATTTTTCTCTCAAGTTAATGCTTGGAAAATATAGCAAGAGTGCGGAGGTGGGAGCTACCGACCCGTATAGTTTATAAAGTTAAAAGTTTTTAAAGTATAAGGTTCATCGGTAGCGAAGCCGGTAGACCGTCCAATAATACTTAGATTCTGGACTGCCTGCCCGCCATAGCTCCGCGTTGCGGATCGAAGGCGGGAGCTACCGAGTCGCATTAAGTGCACCCAGAAGGATTTGCTGCGTCCACCGAAGTGCAACGTAGGCGGAAACCCTCAGTCGTCGGTGCACCCAGAAGGATTTGAACCCTCAACCTCTTGGTCCGAAGCCAAGCGCTCTATCCAGTTGAGCTATGGGTGCATAATAAAATCCAAAAAACAAAATTCAAAAATCAAAAATAAGGTATTTTTATTAGAAAGCTTGTTCTTAGTTTAGCAAAAAAAATTAGATTAGTCAATCTTAATTCTATCGCCAAAGTTATGTTTTTTTGCTATAATTTCAATATGATTATACTTCAAGCTCTATATTTTATGCTCCCTGCCTATTTTGCCAATATGGCGCCTGTTTTTGCAGCTAAAATTTTTGGCAAGAAGCTGGCTTGGCCTCTTGATTTTGGCAAAAAATATAAGGGCCAGGAATTTTTAGGCAAAAATAAAACCTGGCGCGGCTTAATTGCGGGAGTGTTAATCGGGGTTTTAACAGTTTATTTGCAAAGTTATTTGTTTCAATTTGAATTTTTTAAAAGTATAAGTATTTTGGATTATACCCAGATTAATTTAATTCTTTACGGATTTTTGTTTGGCTTTGGGGTGATTTTGGGCGATGCGGTTAAAAGTTTTTTTAAAAGACGGGCAAAAATTAAGCCAGGTGATAAATGGTTCCCCTGGGATCAGTTGGATTTTTTAGGCGGTCTGATTTTAATTGCCTTTGTTTATATGCCAGTTTGGCCGATAATATTTTTAGTGGTAATTATTTCACCTCTCTTGCCGATTATAGCAAATTGGCTGGGTTATTTATTAAAAATTAAAAATGTATCTTGGTAATAATTCCTAAAAAATTGTATATTGGTTATTAAATAAATATGTGGTTTCAAACCAATTTTAATAAATTCAGGCAATGGTCATACACGTGGCGGGCGAAATATTTCCAGCCGATTTTAATATTGCTGGCAAAATTGAAAATAACTCCTAATCAAATCACAACCTTTCGCTTGCTTTTTATTTTCCCTATAGCCTATTATTTTTATTCTAATAATTTAACCGGGGTATTTATTTTCTATCTATTGTTTTGGATTTTGGATCTTTTTGACGGCTCGCTGGCGCGTCATTTGAATATTTCCAATGATAAAGGCGGATTTTTAGACAGCTTAGTTGATCATTTTGTCTATTCAATTATAATTTTGGGTTTTATCTATTTGCAGGCGGCAAATATTATTTTATTAGCCTATCATCTAATAATCCAATTATTAGTTAATTTTTTAGTAAATGTTAGAAATTCAGGCAAGGAAAAAAGCGACTGGTTATTTAAAGTCAAACCATATTTGCCCTATTTTAAAACTCTAGCTCATCTTTTTTTATTTTTATATTTTTTAGGTATTAATTTTTTGAATTTGGGTTTTTTAATTTTAAATATCTGGATGACAATTTCCAGCCTTTATTATTTTATAAGTATTAAAAATAAGGATTAATTTATGTTGGTAATAAGTTTGGTGATATTCAGATATTTTCTTGTTATCGCAGCCATTTTGCTTTTGGCGCTTATTGCCTTTATCATGTTTAGTTTTCGGGATGTGGTGCCTTTTGTGCCAACGCCGAAAAAAATTATCAGGCAGATGATTGAACTGGCGGAGATTAAAACAAATGAAAGAATTGTAGATCTGGGTTCAGGCACGGGCAGGATTTTAATCCAGGCGGCGAAAATGCATCAAGAAAATTTGCTCGTAGGATTTGAAAAATCTTTTACCTTGCGCAAAATAAGCAAATTTTTTCTTTTTTTCCACCCGCTTTTAAAAAAACGCGTCCAGATTGTCCATGAAGATTTTTTTAATGTAAATTTGGGGCAATTTGAGGTGATTTTTTGTTTTTTAACCTCTGAAGGACTGAGACGATTAACGCCTAAGTTTGCCTTATTAAAACCAGGCAGCCGTATTATTTCCTACATGTTTCCTTTGGAAAATTATCAGGGTTTTAATGAATATGTTGAAAGTGTTTCTACGCAGGATACTATTTATTTATATAAAAAAATTTAAGTTTATAAAAAATATGGAAGTAATAAAAAAACTTCAACAAATCGGCTTAAGTGAAAAAGAAGCCAGGGTGTATGCTTCTCTTTTAGAATGCGGGGAAGCAACTGCCCAGGAATTAACAATCAGGTCCGGCCTTAATCGCGCCACGACTTATATTATTTTGGACAACCTGCTTAAACAAGGCTTGCTCAGCCGTTTTAGCAAAAAAAAGAAAATGCTTTTTTCTTTGGAAAGCCCCAAACAAATTTTGGATTTATTGGAAAAGCGCAAGGAAGATGTGGAATTTAAAATAAAATTGGTCAAGGAAATGCTGCCTGAATTAGAAATGTTTCAGAAAGTTACCGGCGAAAAAGCCAAAGTCAGATTTTTTGAAGGCAAAGAGGGTGTGAAAATGATACAACAAGATATTTTGAATTCAAAACCAAAAAGCACTGAGGAAATGTATAATATAAATGTTGCGCTTAAAAATTTTCCAGTCTCCCCCAAAGATCACCGGCAAATCTATAAAAAAATACAAATACGTGATAGGTCAATTGCTGTTTATGACCCTAAAGAATCCATACCTCATCTGCCTCTTTCACCAAAAGAAGAAAGAAGATATTTGCCTCAAAATAAAAATCGTTTTAATGCTGAATTTGTTCTTTATAATAATAAGGCAGCCATACTTTCAGTGAAAGGTGAGTGGATGGGAGTTATTATTGAGAATCAAGCAATAGCTGATGGGCTGAGATTTTTATTTGATTTGGCCTGGCTTGGCGCAGAGAAGTACAAGGTTTTAAAAGATAAAAAGTAATTTAAAAAGCCCCAAAAGTTTTAACTTTTAGGGCTTAATGATTTTGAAAGAGGCAATGATGCTGATTTTATAATCGACCATACATTAGTTCTGCAACAGAACCTGTATTTTTTTAGATAATTCTTTCTCCGTTGAGTACGGACTGTGTCTGAAAATCAATCAGGAACAAAATTATTTTTGATACCTTTATAGCCTAGCACTTTTTTTGAAGACATCTAATTCTGAAAACTTTTCATTTTGCCTGCTGTTCCCTTACCTGCAAAATAATTTTTCAGACTTAGTTTTTTTACTGATAATTTTTTTCTCGACAGCTAACCGCCGCCTTTGCACCGTGCGACCGGCCTTAAAAAATAATTCTTTTTTGCTACTGGCAGTAAAACTAGAAATTTAATTTTTCCCTCTAAATTAGTCCCGACATAATTTGAATTAAATTCAGTCTGATTAGGCAGTAAATTTAGCATTTTACACCTCCTTACTCAGGAGTGGCTATCTGGTTTAGTAACTTAATACTCTGCCGCTTGGTCGGTTTTTTTAACCAACCTTCCCCCTTTCATATTGTTAACGAACAAAAAAATTTGTTAAATTTATTATAACATATTATTGTCAAGATTTGGTGTTGATAACTTTTTGCTCAGAGATTTAAAGCGCTAGTTTGCTAAGAATTTGTTTTTTTTATATAATGTAAGTAAGTTTATATTATAAATCAGATGCCACAAGATCAAAATTCCATATTTTTTACCAATCTGGATGAATTAAAGCAGAGTTTGGAAAACGAGCCAGCCAATGCCTCGCATCTTTTGGATTTATCGCCCCAGACTGAGCCTCAGAACGAGGCTTGGTTTACTGAAGATTATGAAGGCCAGCTGGCTGTTGATGTTTATCAGACTAAGGATGCGATTATTGTAAAATCAACGATTGCCGGAGTTAAACCAGAAGGCTTGGAAATATATTTGCATAATGATCTGTTAACTATCCGCGGTAAACGCGAGCAGGAATATGAAGCCAAAGATGCTGACTATTTTTATAAAGAATGTTATTTTGGCGGATTTTCCCGCTCAATTATTTTGCCGGTTGAGGTTCAGGCAGATAGAGTTGAAGCGACTTTAAAAAATGGGATTTTAAAAATAATTTTGCCCAAAGCCCTGAAATCCAAGCTGATAAACGTGCAGATTAAAGAAGATTAATTTTTACCTATAAAATAATTAAAATATAATGAAACTGAAAGAACTAATTCCGCAGATATTTTCTAAGGAAAAGATAAAAAAAGAACTAGCCAATAGAAGAAAAAGGTTAATACTCATATTAACCATTTTTTTTCTTGTAGTATTTTTTAGCTTGATAATTGTTTGCCCGATTATCGCCTATCAAGCGCTGTATAAAGAAAAAATTTATTCAGGTGTTTATATTGACGGAGTAAATTTGGGCGGTCTGACTCAAACCCAGGCAATTGAAAGGCTGAATAAGCAAATTGATAATCTGAAAGATAATGGCTTAAATTTTTTTTATCAGGCTAAAAAACAGCGTGTGGAAATGACCACTGTGTCGCCGACCGATCCTGATCTTTCTTATCAGCTTTTAAATTTTGAGCCAGAATTAATGGCTGAAGGGGCATTTGCTTTTGGCCGCGATAAAGATTGGTTTAATAATCTGCAAGGCCAAATTCTGGCAGTCTTAAGGCAACAGGAAATACCCTTAATTTATACATTAAAAGAGGCAGAATTAAAGGATATTTTAAAACAGAATTTTAAGGAATTTGAAAATCCAGGCCAGGATGCACAAATTGTTTTTAACCCTGACAATACCATTGCCATTAGTTCGGAAGCTCGCGGCAGTGTGATTGATTATAGCCAGTCTATTATTGATTTAAAGAAAAATATAAATTTAATTTCCATCAATTCAGTGGAATTAAAAATGATTCCAGCCGTGCCCCAGGTGACGCAAAAAGAAGGAGAGGCTCTCTTGCCAGAAATCGGGCAAATTTTAAAGCAAGAAAAACTGGTTTTTACTTATAAAGATAAAAAATGGGAGATTCTTAATGAGGAATTTAAAAAATGGCTCGGCTTTGTTAAGGATAATGGCCAGATAAAATTAGCATTTAAGCCAGAACTGATAGAGCCGAAGCTGCTTAGTCTGGCTGGAGAAATAAATATTGCGGCTCAAGATGCAAAATTTGCCATGGCTGACGGCAAGGTGACAGAATTTCAGCCAGGCATCAGCGGCTTGGAATTGGATTTGGAAAATAGCCTGGCTAAAATTAATAATGAATTTTTTACAAACAAAAATAATCAGATTGAACTTTTGGTTAAAGAATCAGCGCCGGTTATTAAAACTGAAGATGTTAATTCATTAGGCATCAAGGATCTAATCGGCACTGGCGTTTCAGATTTTGCCGGCAGCCATGTTAACAGAATTAAAAATATAAAAAACGCAGTTGCACATTTGAATGGGATTATTATTCCGCCGGATGAATTTAGCATTGTTGAGGCGATCGGCGAAGTCAATGCAGCCACTGGTTATTTCCAGGAGTTTGTAATTAAAGGCGACAGAACAGTGCCTGAATACGGCGGAGGACTGTGCCAGATTGGCACGACTGTTTTTCGCGCCGCGCTTTACAGCGGTCTGCCCATTACTGAAAGAAGACCTCATTCTTATATTGTTTCTTATTATAAGCCGCTGGGCATGGATGCAACTATTTATGGCCCGCATCCCGATGTGAGATTTTTAAATGACACCGGGCATAATATTCTGCTGCAGATAAAAATTGAGGGCACGAAATTGAGCTTTGAATTTTGGGGCACAAGCGATGGCCGCAAAATAGAAATCACAGATCCTGTTTTATATAACTGGACTGCTCAGCCGGCTGACCGGCTGATTGAAAATGCAAAATTAAAACCGGGTGAAAAAAGGCTGGCCGAGACCGGCCGCAGAGGAGCTGATGCTTATTTTTATCGCCACATTACCAAAGCAAATGGTGAAAAAATTGATGAGACTTTCCGCAGCCACTATGTGCCTTGGCCCAATATCTATGAAATAGGTTTGCAGCCTGCACCGCCCCAGCCAGCGCCAGATAGCGCAGCCACTAGTTCAGTGGGAGGTGAGAGCGGGAGTACTGGGAATCAAAATATAAATAGTCAATAAATTTTTCTAAAATCAAAAAATCGCTTCCGTAAGAGGCGATTTTTGATTTAATAATATGAATCACTTGACAATCGCTTGACAATTGAAAAGCTTTAGTTTACAATTACCTTACAATATGTTAAACAAAGAACAAATTTTAAAAATTGCCCAAAAAAAAGGGTTGGTGAAAACCCGTGATTTTTTAGCTGATTTTAACGTCTCCCGCCAGTATATTAGCAATTTAATTTCCCAGCTTGTAGAGGAAAAAAAGTTGGTTAAAATCGGCTCTACCAGGAGTGCTAAATATGCGACGCCTGGCTATCTTGAATTGCATCCCGATGAATTGCCAACGCGATTCCATAAAAAATTGATTAATACTGGCTTGGAGGAGCACAAAGTGCTTGATGATATTGAGCGGCATTTTGGCCCCTATGCTTTTTTGCCGGAAAACATTAAAAGCATCTTTGCCTATTCATTTTCTGAAATGCTTAATAATGCGATTGAACACTCTGAATCAAAAAAAATTAATATTACTGTTGATATCAGCAATGACGAGCTGGTTTTTGCGGTTGATGATTTTGGCATTGGCGTTTTCAGGAATATAATGCAAAAACGAAAGCTCAAAGATGAGCTTGAGGCCATTCAGGATTTGATGAAAGGAAAAACAACAACCAAGCCAAAGCTCCACTCTGGCGAAGGCATTTTTTTTACTTCAAAAATTGGGGATGAATTTATTCTGGACAGTTATGGTTATCAGCTTGTTATAAACAACAAGATTGATGATATTTTTGTAAAAAAAGTCCAGGGCCAAAAACAAGGCACCAAAGTGATATTTCGCCTTGATACCGCAACAAATCGCCATCTTAATGATGTTTTCAAAGAATATACAGACGTTATTGACAGCGATTATGGCTTTGATAAAACTGAAATCAGAGTTAAATTATATTTAAACAGCGGGGTGCATATTTCCCGCTCGCAAGCCAGGCGAGTGCTTTCGGATTTGGAAAAGTTCAGGGTCATAATCATGGATTATGATAAGGTGCCGATGATTGGCCAGGCATTTGCTGATGAAATTTATCGCGTTTTTAAAAATAAATATCCGCAGATAGTAATTAAAAATGAAAATATGAATGAGGCGGTAAAATTTATGGTTGAGCGGGCAATTAATGAAGCGAAAAAATCGCTTTAAAACCCGCAACTTCATCCAACATTGATTTTTTTAAGAAAAAGTGACATATGAAGTGTTGTATAGCAGTAAAAGTTACTCGTGTTAAATTGGCTAAAACTAGCTAATATAAGGGATATTGACGTTTTGTTTCAGATATGATACAATTGTGTTATATTTATGAAAAGTGCTAAAAATTTACTTGAACAGCTTAAAAGTTTGCCCTACTTTAATAAGGAAACAGTGTATCAGCTTGGCATGTCTTATGGGCTAAAAAATACTACAGTTGATACGTATATCAGCCGTTTTTTGAAGCGCAAGGATATTTTTCAGCTCAAAAATGGCTTATATGTATCAGCTGATTTTTATAATAGGAATAAAGACGAAACGTCCTACTCATTCTATTTAGCTAACATTCTCCGCACGCCTTCATATGTCAGTTCCTGGGCGGCTCTTCAGTATTATAATTTGACTACAGAGGCCATCCATTCAGTAACTTCAGTAACATCGGGTAAGGTGACTAGGGAATACCGAACCAGAGCCGGTAATTTTTCCTATCAGTCAATAAAAAAAGAGTTGTTTACTAATTTTTCTTTAGCTAACGGTAAAATTGCCTCAAAGCCGGGCAAGTTTGATTTTTTTATAGCTTCACCGGCCAAAGCATTATTTGATTTGCTATATTTTAGAACCAATCAGTTCCGCGGGTTTCAGCCTGATGATCTGGAAAAGATTATGAAACTGATCGAAGATTTGAGGATAGATTTTGAAGAAATGGATAAAAACGAACAGGAAAAATTTAAGGAGTTAATTAAAAAATTTTTATGAGCGAACAGATAGTTTCAATATTAAAAAGAAAGCTTGACGAACTGGCGGTTTATGGAGAAATTGACGCGGAAACTCGCCGTAATGCCCTCAAAGAAGAGCTGCAGTTTTTTGTTCTAAATTTTATCTATCATCAGCCGGAGTATAATGATTGGATTATGTATGGCGGATCAGCGCTTCGCATAATTCACGGCCTTGATCGGATGTCAGTTGATTTGGATTTTGAAGTGTCCACGGCGGTAACAGAAAAATTCCTGGAGGAATTACAAAAAGAAATAGAAACTTATTTTGCCAATACCTACGCAGCCGGGTCTGATTTTTTGGTGGTGAAAATAACGAATGCTAGGGGATTGCTTTTGAAATTTAATGTCGGCACGGAATTAAGTTTAGGGCAGTCCTCAAATCAGATCCACGTAAAAATAGATCTTAATCATTTTGTCGCTCCTAAAACCGTAATTGAACGTCGCCCGATTAACCGCGGCCAGTTTTCTTTTGTGATAAAAACTTACAACATGTCTTCTCTGATGGCCAGCAAGATAGCCGCTATTTTTTTGCGCGGTACGCGCGGGGTCGGTGAGGCGATTTTTGAAGAAAAAGGACGGGATATTTATGATCTTTTATGGTACATGAATAAAAAAGCCGTGCCTGATCTTGATTATCTTATTGCCAAAGGCATTGAAGTAAAAAATTTTCGCGCTTTATTTGACCAGCTTACTTTGCAGATGAATAAGGTGAGCGATACTAATCTTAAACAGGACTTGACTCCGCTTTTTACGGACCTGCGCTTTATTGAAAATTGGCTTAAAAATTGGCGTGAGAGCTATCTGCGTTTGCTTGATGATTATAAAATTCGCACGGTTACCGAGCTTGAACATGTCAGAGTGCATCACGACCTAATGCCGGATAATTTCTACTTCATTTACACGTACAAAACCGAAGAAGGTAAATCAGTCAGCGTTAAGTATGCCATGAGTGATTATTGGATTGAGTTTAGCGACAGCAATTTGCCGACAAAAGAAAGTGAGAAGATAAAAGACAAGATTGAATTCACCAGGAACGGATCAACGAGCCATCCTCCGTCTGAGGAAAGATTGAGACAGTATGCCGCGCTCTTTTTCCAGAAGACAGAAAGCTATTTCAAAAAGACCAATCATGTTATGCTTGGCGAAATTATTAATACGAAGCTGATCAGGATGACAGCGGACAATTTGAATCAGAAAGAACAGATAGTCTTAAACAAATCAGCTTTGATCTCCTGCGAACTTGATGATCTGTTAAAATAAAAAGGCAACTTAATATAACCTAAAACACACCTATGGACAAAAAACGCATTATGCAAAATAAAACAGATCTTGAATTGGATAATGATAAATTAAAAAAACAACTGCAAGGACTGGTTGATGATTTTAAAGTTGACAATGGCTGGCAAAAATCAGAAGAAGGCATTCAAACTCATTTCACGATTAAACTTTTGGAACTGCTCGGCTGGGTTGGCAGTAAAAATATACAAATTAATGAATCACAAGAAGTAAAAACAGGGAATAAGCCGGATATTATATTAAAGTCCAACTCTTCCAAGCTTTTAGTCATTGAATCAAAAGAAGCATCAAAAAAAGATAAGCTTGACGGCGCTTATCAAAATAAAACTTTTACTGAGCAATTATATGGTTACTGCGAAGGCGAGGGTTTGTACTGGGGGGTTTTAACGAACTTTGTGGAATGGCGTCTGTATAGCGTAGCTCAAAAAAGATTATATAAGGAGCGCAAATACGCATTTCATGATTTGCTGTGGGATAATGCCAATAAAAATAGCTATATCGATTTACTTTCAGATGACGGTTTGGAATTTTTGCGTCGATTGTCCAAGGCTGAACTAGTGGCTAAAAATGGCAAAATAGATACTGACACTGTTTATTATCCGCAACAGCTGGATCTGGAACAGGATAAAATAAAAAAGGAATTTTTCAGCAAGATCAAAAACTGGCGCGCTAAATTAAAAGGTTGGATAAGTAAAAACTACGCCAGCCAATATAATGTTGATGAAATTGATTTAATGTCTCAGAAAATACTTGATCGCATGATTTTTATGGATATCTGCCATGACAAGGGCGTGATCAATGAAAATCACATTCAGGCTGTTTTAAGCGCGACCAAAAGGACGTATTATGACGAACTAAAAGAGAAGTTCAAATTAATGGATGAAAAGTTCAATACTGAGCTTTTTGCCGCTCATGAAATTGATAATATTAAAATTACTAATGAAGTAATTGCTTTTATTATCCGGGAACTTAATGACATTGATTTTTCAAAGTTAAGCGTTCACATTATCGGTGAAGTCTATGAAAATTATTTAGGCGAACTGGCAAAGTCCAGAACGACCGATGCCAAGAAAATTAACGATAAGCAGAAGCAAAAGCGTAAATCCCAGGGTATTTATTACACGCCTGATTACATCGTTGACTATATCGTGAAAAACACAGTCGGCGAGCTTTTAAAAAACCTGAAAACAACCGCTGAAATAGAAAAGGTTAAAGTGCTTGACCCTGCCTGCGGTTCAGGTTCATTTCTTATTCGCGCTTTTGATGAATTTTATAACGCTTATCAGCGGGTCAGCAAAGAAGGCGGTCTTTTTGCTTTTGAATTAAGGAAAAAGATTTTGCAGAAAAATTTATTCGGTGTTGATCTGGATGCCAAGGCTGTTGAAATAACCAAATTAAATTTAATGATCAAAACTTTAGAAGGTGTTAAGCCCGAAGACCTGAAAGGCACCCATCTTTTGCCAAATTTAAACCTCAATATCCGCTGTGGCAATTCTTTGATTGGCGGAGAAAAATTACAGGAAAAGGAACAAAATCTTAATTTGCTTGAAAATTATAAAACCGAGACTGACAAGCTGGCTGAACTTAAACGCAGCTTTTATTCGGAAATAAATGATGTAAGGAAAAAAGACCTTTTGGCTGAAATTAGAAAGCTTGAGGACGTAATTAATAGAAATTTAAATAAAGGTTTAGGCAAATACTTTACTAATTTGGATAAAGTTAATCCCTTTAATTATACGGTTGCCTTTTGTGAAATATTTAAGGATGGGGGTTTTGATGCTGTAATTGGAAATCCGCCGTATATTAATGTTGAAAATTTAGCAAATTTAGATAGGATATTCTTAATGACTAATTATGAAACCGCCATAAAAAGATTTGATATATACATTTCCTTTATGGAAAAGGGACTAAGCATTTTAGGAAATGGGGGGCTATTAAGTTATATCATCCCATATTCATTTTTAAATCAAAATTACGCTGAGTTATTAAGGAAAAAAATTATTGAAAATTATAATCTTAAGCAAATCATCGACCTTTACAATATCAAAGTTTTTGGTGATGCGGTTGTTAAAAATTGCATAATTGTGATTGGGAATACAATAAAGAATGAACGAACAATAGTTAAAAAGATTGATAACGAAATTGAAGCAAGTCATATGGATACTTTGCCTCAAAAAACATTTAGTCAGAAAATGTTTGGTGATTTGCCTAAGTATATGTTCAGGATAGATTTGGATAATTCAAAACTAGATTTATTAACTAAGATTGAAGAGGTATCTTTAAATTTAGGCGAGATTTGTTATGTTAATTGGGGTGCTAGAACGGGGAATATTAAGAAATATGTTGTTAATAAATCTATTAACCAATTTTGTAAAAAAATGATTAATGCTAGGAATATTGATCGCTACCAATTAAATTTTACTAATGATTACATCGTTTATAAAAAGGAAGAACTTTACAATCCAATGTTTGAAGAATTATTTGAATCCCCCAAAATAATTGTAAGGGATATTTCTGGCAGGTCAAGGTTAAAAGTAACCTTAGATTTGGAAAAATATTATGCTGAACATACAGTTAGCTTGGCAGTCCCTTATTACTTTTTAAAGAATGTTAAAAGACGCGGATTAGAAATTACAACTAAACAAATTGAATTGTCTTCAAATTATGATCTAAGATATTTGGTCGCTTTAATAAATTCAAAATTAATAAACTGGTACTTTATTAGTAAATTAGGGGGTGGGTTACATGTGTACCCTGATGATGTGAAAAAATTACCTATTTATGTCGCGAATAAGGAGCAACAGAATAAATTGGTCAAACTAATTGACGAAATGCTTAAATTAAATAAGACGATTGAATCTCGTGAGAAAAATAAGACCAGGATTGAGGCAGTAGATTATGAGATTGATAAGGTGGTGTATAAGTTGTACAATCTCACGCCAGAGGAGATTAATGTCGTGGAGAGGAGATAAAAATATTATGAATATGAAAAAAATTTTAAAAAAAATTTTGTCTAGCAAATGGTTATATGGAATTTTTATTGCCTTACTTACCGTGATTTTTACTGCTTTTATAAATTATAATTTTTTAATTAACACATTAAATCACCTCAAAAATATTTTAATTTTTATTTATGGAGTTATTTTGTCATTTTTAAATACAAACATAAAAATGTGGATAATTATTATGTCTTTAATTATCCTTCGCATTATTTTTAAATTCCTGAGGATTATATTCAGTGATCCAGACTGGATAAAATATAGACATGATATATTGAAAGAATGGACATGGAGATGGGGTTATGTAAAGGAAGGAGAAAGATATAAAATTGAATATATGACACCTTATTGTCCTAAATGTGATTGTAATTTATTAAAGCGTCAAAATTCTGCGCGTATTAATATGTTTTGTCCAAAATGTGGCGTGGAATATGACGAAAATAATATAGAAAATGAGGAGGAAATCAAAAGTTTAATCAAGTATAATATCAATAAAAAAAGATTTTTTAATAGTGGATTATGAGATTGATCGGGTGGAGTATAAGTTATATGGGTTGGGGGAGGAGGAGGTTAAGATTGTGGAGGAGAGACATTTTACTTGATAGGTCAGAAATATTTTTTTAAAAAGGGTGAAAGTTAAGAAAAAATTAACCTCTGATTTAATTAATTATTATTGAACATAAATAAAAAAATATAAATTTTATGTTGATAAATATAAACCCAAAAATATTAATCTGGGCCAGAGAGGAAAGGTTTGGAGATATGTCTTTAGATGATGTCTCTAGTAAATTAGGAATTGCAACCGCCAATTTGGCTCAATGGGAAAAAGATGGTCTAGAAGTGCCTTTTGAAAAATTAGCATTGATTGCTAAAATTTACAAAAGACAAACTGCGATTTTTTTTCTTCTAGATGTGCCTCCAAAAACAAAGAAGATAAAAGACTATAGAAATTTTGCCCTTGTTAACAAAAAATTCTATCCCGATGCCTTACTAGCAATACGTAGAACCGAGAGATATCTAAAAGTTGCTCGGGAATTGGAAGATGTTTCTACCTGGAAGCAGCGATATCAATGGTTAAAAGATTTCAATGGGAGAAAAGAGAATATAAAAAAAGAGAGTACTTATTTAAGGAAATTATTAATTGAAAATTCGGATATCCAAATTGGTAAAGGCAGATCTGATGAAGCTTTCAGATATTGGCGATCTAAGATAGAAGAGAAATTGAATGTCTTTGTATTCCAATTTTCTATGCCCGATACTGAGCTAGATGGATTCAGTTATGCTTTTGATGTTTTCCCATATGCAATAGTTTTAAATAATCGAAAAAAATCTGTAAGGAAAATTTTTACGCTTTTTCATGAATTAGCACACATTTTAAAACATAATCCGGGCGCATGTAACCAAGATTTTTCTTTAATGGAAGATCATTCTAATATGGAGCTAGAATGTAATAGTTTTGCTGGAGAATTTCTAGTGCCTAGTCAAAGTATTAAAATTGCTAATACGGTTGATGAAATTTTTAATTTTGCAAAGTCATTTAATATTAGCGGAGAAGTTTATCTCAGGAGAATGCTTGAAGAACAGAAAATTGACAAAGTATGTTTTTTTAGATTATTGGATGAGGTTAGAGTAAGATCGAATAGTTTACCCAAAAAGCAGAACAAAGGACCGCGATCAATGATCGTTCAAAGCAAAAGTACGAGGGGAAATAAATTTTTTAGTTTAATAACGAATGCGGCAACAATGAATAAAATAAGTTTTTCTTCCGCTTCTGACCTGCTAGGGTTAAAGGCTAGTAATATTCGTTTATGAATTCAGTACCGCAAAAAAAAATTTATTGTTTTGATACTAGTGCTTTTTTGGCATTAAGTAGGACTAGTGAAACTGTAATTAGAATCCCTGATGAATTATGGAATCATCTTGAAAATATGATGAAAGATGGTGAAATTATTTCACACAGAATTGTATTTGATGAAATCATTAGCGGTACAAAAAATCCGCCCTTTATTACACTATGGATTAGAAAAAAGGTTGCATATTTTTTTCCCATGAGTAATGCTCAAATTGAACAGGTCTCGGAAATAGTTAAACAATTCCCTGGATTAATTGATTATGGCAGAGAGAAAGAACAAGCAGACCCATGGTTAATTGCACTTGCAATAGAAAAATCCAAAAATGCAACTCTATTTGAAATATGTTTATCAATTGTAGTTAGCCAGGAAAATCCGAATTCCTCAATAAAGATACCAGCAGTTTGTAAATATTTTAATATAAAGCACTGTTCATTAAGAGAATTTTTTGATGAGATTGGATTAAGTACGAAACTTTCAAAGAAATGATCAAGTTTCGCAGGTGAAAAAGTTGCATTAATTTAAATAAGTGGAGGATTTTTAGTAATGGTAAAAAATATTAGATTTGTACAAAAGCTTAAAAAATAAAAAAAGCCCTTTAAAAAGCCAGCGAGGTTAAAAATTATCAATTATGGTGTCTAGTTCGATCAACTAGAATCCACACTTGACGTTTGCCTACTGGATTCGGTGGGACCTTTTTACCTTCAACGAAGGTGTACTCTGTATCACCACCAGATGGCCTATACTGACCAGAGATTTCAACCTCTTCGCCAGTATGTATGATTTTTTTGTTCATACCCGGTCAAATTAATAATTAGCAGGAGTCAACTTTTACGCTGCTCCCATCTCCAGAATCCTTAAAGATTCTAAAGAGGAGAGGTAAAAGCGGCTTAACCTGAAAATATAATTAAGTCCCGAAGTAAATCCTCGCCAGCTATTCAAAGAGCCTTTGATAAAATTTTAATACTCAATATAATTTTAGTCAAATAATGTAAATTTTATGCAAAGACAAAGTGTTAATTCAACAGATCTGAAGTCTGTCGGCTATGAGCCTCAAACCAATATTTTAGAAATTGAATTTAAAAAAGGAAGCATTTATCAATATTCCGAAGTTCCAGATTATATTTATACTGGCCTCATAGGGGCTGCTTCTCACGGGAAGTATTTTAATGCGCATATTAAAAAACATTTCAGTTTTAGAAAAATTAGATAAATTTTTTATGACTCATATTACAGCATCAAAATTATACAATTATCTACAATGCCAGCATAGAGTTTGGCGGGATATTTATGGTCCTCAAAATGAAAAGATCAAAGAGGCAAATCCTTTTGTAGAACTTCTTTGGGATAAGGGTATTCAGCACGAGAAAAACGTGGTCAGCAAACTGGGTAAGTTTACTGATTTTAGCGGTTGGGATTATGATGATGCGGCCAAAGAAACTATTAAGGCTATGGAGCGCGGGGACGAACTTATTTATCAGGGGGTTTTGAAATATGGCGATATGATGGGCATCCCTGATTTATTGCGACGTCAAGCTGACGGCAGTTATTTGCCTATAGATATAAAGGCCGGATCTGGTTTGGAAGGTGAAACTGAAGAAACAGAAGGTAAAATAAAAAAGCATTATGCAGTACAGCTATGTCTTTACGTTGAATTATTGAAAAATTTGAAATTTACCAATAAAAATAAAGGACTAATTATTGATATTAGAGAAAGTGAGGTGGAGTATGATTTAGATTCCCAGGTTGGTCCTAAAACTCCTAAAACATGGTGGCAAATATATCTAGAAATTAAAGATGAAGTTAAAGTACTTATAGACAATAAAAAACAAAATTTACCTGCTAATGCCGGCATTTGTAAGCTATGTCCATGGTACAATAGTTGTAAGAAATGGCTAAAAGAATCAGATGATCTGACTAATATTTTTTATCTTGGTAGAGGAAAACGCGATGTTATCTGCGATGAACTAGGAGTTAATACAGTAAAAGATATTTGCACTTTGGATTTAGCAGAACTTAAGAATCGCAAAAAACTTAATAAAACCTTCCTGCCAGGAATTGGTGACAAAACAATGGACAAAATAATGTGCCGGGCAAATATTTTGGCAATTACCAAGAAGCCGGTGTTATATCAGCCTATTTCATTCCCTGACGTATCTTTTGAGTTGTTTTTTGATATAGAAGATGATCCGACCCAGGAATTTGTTTATTTGCATGGTGTTTATGAAAGGCACGGCGGCGAAGAAAAATTTATAGATTTTACAGCCAAAGATAATACGCCTGAAGCAGAAAAGGAAGCCTGGATGAAATTTTGGGATTATATCAGAAATTTGCCCAAAGATGATTTCGCGGTTTATTATTATTCGCATCATGAAAAGACTACATATAAAAAGATGCAAGAGCGTTATCCAGAAGCTATTTCTCTGAATGAAGTTGAGAAATTTTTTGATCACCCTAATGTTGTTGATTTATACAAAATTATTTTACAGCAGACTGATTGGCCCTTGGGAAGCTACTCTTTAAAAGAAATTGTCCAATATCTTGGATTCAAATGGAGAGATGAGACACCATCAGGCGCATTATCAATACAATGGTTTAATAAATATTTAGAGACTAAAGATCCTAAGGATTTAGAGAGGATTTTACTCTATAATGAGGATGATTGTAAGGCGACTATGATTTTGAAGGATGCACTAGTAAAAATGTCAAAATAAAAATTTTATGAGAAAAAATACTAAAATTGCCCTATTTGAAGGTAAAACAATTCGTCGGTATTGGGATCAGCAAAAAGAACTGTGGTATTTTTCTGTTGTTGATGTGGTGGCAATATTAACAGGAAGTAGTATCCCACGCCGTTATTGGTCAGATTTGAAAATTAAGTTAAAAAATGAGGGCAGTCAGGTGTACGAAAAAATCGTACAACTCAAATTTATATCGCAAGATGGTAAATATTATGCCTCTGATGCTGCTGATACAGAAATAATGTTTCGGATCATTCAATCTATTCCTTCACCAAAAGCAGAGCCTTTCAAGCTTTGGTTGTCGCGTGTAGGTTATGAAAGGGTGGAAGAGGCGGAAGATCCAGAAAAAGCTATCCAAAGAGCTATGGCTATGTATCTTAAAAAAGGATATTCCAAAAATTGGGTAGACCTTCGCCTAAAAAGCATTGAAATTAGAAACGATTTGACGAATGAATGGCAAGATCGTGGAATTTTAAGCAATAAAGAATTCGCCATATTGACCGATGACATCACTTTTGCCTGGGCTGGTTTGAAAACTAAAGACTATAAAAAATATAAAGATTTGAAAAAGGAAAATTTGCGCGACAACATGACTAATCTAGAGATGGTGTTAAATATGTTAGCTGAAGCTTCTACAACTGAAATTTCCAAAACAAAAAAACCGAAGACATTTATCGCCAATCGCCACGTTGCCCGCGAGGGAGGAAGTATTGCCGGTGGCGCCAGGAAACAATTGGAAAAGCGTTTAAAGCGGCCAATAGTATCTAAAAGTAATTATTTGGGAGAAAGAAAAAAGCGCAAACAATTAGATGGTTAAATGTTTTTTAAAAATTTATGCTCACCAAATCCGACCTTTTTTAAAATACACCCAATGCTACCGCTATGAAAAAAATGAATTTTATAACTATGGATACCATCAAGAAGTGTTTTGATTTAATTTTGCAAGGTAATAGAGACGATAGCCGCTTGGCTGCTCGCAGGGTAAGAAAGATATTATACAAATCGCAATGCAGTAAGAAGGATTACGAAAAAATTAAAAATATAATTGATAGCGCGCCAGATGACTACGCCCAAATTTCAGACGATTGGCGCCAGGAAAATTTTGTCGTGGCGATTTCAGTGATTTATTATTTGCATGATAAAGAAAATCAGCCAGATTTTCTTTTCCCCTGGTTTTTCCAGCTATTACAGCACCCGAATGGAGTTATCCGCTACGCGGCAGCGAGGATGATTATAAATGAAATAGGGCCATTGACTGTCCATATTCGTTTTCCTGATCACAAATCAATCTTTTACAGCGGATTAAAACCGGAAGAAGCTGATAATATTTTATATTCACTTTTTACACACTTAAATATATTATTGGCCAATTTGTGGCTGCCAAAATATAAAAAATATAAATATATTTCTTCTTTGCCGGTAAGCCCTTACAAATCAGTACAAATGGTCTTATCTGAATTAGAAGAATCCTGCGGGCAAAATACAATAAATCGTTTTGTTGATAGCATGAGGTTATTGAATAATGATATTAATGGTCAAAAATAACCTTAAGACTATTGATAAAGTTCATTTTATTAAATACACCAAATGCTACCGCTATTTGTTGATAAAAAATTTGACATAATGTTTTAGTGTGGTATAATAATACCACATTTTAAATTATTAAAAAAAATCTATGCAAAATGCTAATTTAAAAAAAATTGGCGCGCTTTTGAAAGAATTAAGGATGAAGCAAAATCTAAGCTTAAGGGATGTATGCAAAAAGGCCAATTACGACCCCAGCAATTGGAGCAAAATTGAAAGAGGCCTGATTTCTCCGCCCAGCGATGAGCCAACCCTGGGCCAATGGGCCAAGGCTTTAGGTTTGACCAAAGAAAGCAAAGAGTATTATGAATTTATTGACCTGGCCAATATTGCCCAGGGCATTATTCCCGATTATATTATGCAGGAAAAAGATTTAGTCAATGCTTTACCTGCCTTTTTCAGAACAGTCAGGAATGAAAAGCCGTCTAAAAAAGAGATTGACGACTTGATCAATCTGATTAAGAATAATTAAAAATGATGCAAATTCCATATTATAAAAATCAAGAGCTTAAACAAAAAGCAGATGAGTTTAGAATTAAGAATTGGGGCGATTCTGTCCCCGTTGAGATTGAACAGATCATTGAATCTAAGCTTGGGATTGGGATTATACCCATTCCTGGCTTATATAAACAATGCAATGCCGATGCCTTGATTTCTTCCGATTGGAAAACAATTTATGTGGATAATGATAATTATATTGATGATAGATATTATAACCGTTTGCGTTTTTCTTTAGCGCATGAAGTCGGCCATTTTATCCTGCATCAGGATTTATACGCTTCTTTTAATATTAAGAGTTTTGAAGATTTTTATAATATCATTGACCAGCTTAACAATGAATATGGAATAATAGAAGGCCATGCTAATCGTTTTGCTAATTTTTTGCTTGTGCCCAGAGAGAAGCTGGAAATTGAGAAAGAAAATGTCCTTAGGGACCATCCAGAAATAAAGAAATTTGATACTGCTACGGTTAATTCTTATTTGGCGATTCCTTTAGGTAAAATATTTAAGGTCTCTCAAGAGGTTGTGGAAATAAGCCTAAGCAATAATAAATAATTCATGCTCACCAAATCCGATTTTTTAAAATAAGGTCAGGATTGCTTTGCCCCTTTGGAGAGGCAGTGGATTATGAGATTGATTCAGTTGGTGTATAAGTTGTATGGGTTGAGGGAGGGGGAGGTGCGGGTGGAACAGTATAAACATAAACAAGAATACGAGTGGTTTTAAGTTTAATCTTAGCTTAAAAATGAAAGCTTGACAGCACTAGTATAATGTAATATACTAGAGCTATGGTTTTGTAATATAATCAAATAGATATGAATCAGGAATTAATTCAATATTTACAGCAGCAAATAAGAACGATTGACGAACGTTTGAATCGTTTTACGCATAGTATTGATGGGAAAAATCATCCCCGGCGTTTTATGTTTGTGAAATTAAATCAGTATGTCACTCAGTTTATAAATAAAACTGCGGATAACCGGCTGGTCATTGTCCCTGGTTTTCGGGGCGTGGGCAAAACAACTTTAATTGCTCAAATTTGCGCGGAGTATAAGGGCAAATTCAATAATATTTTATTTCTATCTGTTGAAGATGCTAAGAATTTATTTAATGCAGGCATCGCGGAATTAATGATTGCCTATGAAAATATTTTAGGGACTAATCTTGAAAGCGTGAAAGAGCCGACCTTGATTTTTTTAGATGAGATACAAAGCGATCCCAAATGGGCAATAACATTAAAATCATTATTTGAAAAAACTTCCAATGTCTTTTTTTGCTGCACGGGCTCGTCAGCAATAATTTTACAAACAACTACAAACCTCGCTCGCCGAGCTATTTTTGAAAAAATGCCGCCCATGTGTTTTACGGAATATGAAATGATAAAAAATAATATATTTCCGCCTAAATTAAAAGAGAAAATTAGGCAGGCTGTCTATTTTTCAAAAGATGCAAATGAGGCATATCACAACTTATTAGTTTTGCAGTCCCAAGTAAATCAATATTGGTCAAAAGTAAGTCGAGCTGATATTAAAGAATATTTATCTTACGGTACATTGCCTTTTTCCTTTATAATGCCGAATGAAACGGCTATCTATGATTCTATCTCGTTGCTTCTAGATAAAATTATTAAATTGGATTTGCCGGTCTTAGGCAGCTTTGATACCAACACGCTTGGTATGGTAAAAAGAATACTTTTTGCTATTGCAGAAAATGACACTACAAGTCTCAACTTTTTAGAAAAGACTTTTGGAATTAATCGCCTGACAATCGCTAATATTTTTGATGCTCTGGAAAAGGCAGAATTGCTGATAAAAATACCAGCGTATGGCTCAAATATGTCAGCTGCAAAAAAACCTAATAAATATCTCTTTATGACCCCGGCAATTAGAATGACGTTTTTTTATTTTACCGGCCAGGAAAATACATATTTGACCCGGCAAGGTAAATTACTGGAAGATTCTATAGGCTCGCATTTATATCGCGAGTTTATACTAAGGAAGGATGGCGCTATTCGTTATGATAGCGCGCAAGGCGGCGCTGATTTTATCCTGCAAATATTAAATAAAAAGCAGATTATTATTGAAGTGGGCATTGGTGCAAAAGATAAAAGGCAAATTATTAGCAGCATGAAAAAAATAAAATCAGATTATGGTTTGATATTCTCTGCATCAGAATTGAGCGCTGATCCGGCCTTAAATATCCTTTCTATTCCCCTTGATTATTATTTTTTAATGTAAAAATTAAAATTACAAACGAAGCAAAAACAAGGACAGAATATTATATTATTATTCTATGCCCACCAAATCCGACTTCTTAAAATACACTAGTTTAGTAAGACCAAAATTGCTTTGCCCCTTTAGGGAGGCAGTGGATTATGAGATTGATCAGTTAGTGTATAAACTTTACAATCTTACACCGGAGGAGGTTAAGATTGTGGAGGGAAAATAAATTTATGAGCATAGGTGATATGAGACAAATAAAAAATCAAATAATTAAGGAACCGAATCATGACGGTCATGCCACCCTTCGAGACCCTCAGGGTGACAATACTAGGCCATTTTCGCCCTTGACAGGTACTAAATAAAAGCTATAATCAGAATTAGGAGGTGAAGCATGGATATTACTGCTCATGTTTTTAGGTCTTTAGCTAAAATCCAACGTAATAATCCGCAATTGTTAATTAATGAGTGGGCAATAATTAGTCCTTTAGCTTGGGAAATACATGCCTGGTTTGATGCATTTTTCGGCTTACCTCCTTATGATGGTGTATATTCACTTTATTATCATCGGGAAGTAAGGCATCATCGTGAAGGAATTATTGAAGCAGTAAAAGTTTTTAGTCAAAGATTTGGGCAACGCTATGCTGATTTGATCGAAGAAATAGCAAAAGATCATGTTCGCGATGATTTTAACGAAATACCCAGCAGAGCAGAATGCAGTCTGCATTATTTAAATCAAAAAATGGGTTGGTAAAGGCGCTGATGAATATATTGGCGCTTTTTTCTTTGGGCAGAAATATGACCCCTGGCCACCGTAGGTGTCTTGATTTTTGGAAAGAAAATAATCTTTATCCTAAACTCTAAGCAAATAAGATAGCATTTCTGTACAGTGGCCTGGGTCAGATGTGATTTTCTAACTCTTGACTTTTTAGAAATTTTAGATTAAAATTTCTATGATAGAAAATCCTTTGATAAACCATTAACTTAGAGGAGGTAAATAATGGAAAATAACCGAAAATTTTGGTTGGCTTCTGCAATGATGATTGTTGGCGGTGCTGGGGTTTGCTACGGCTATCATTTGCCCTGGTATAGTTATTTCTTGCCGTTTTTAATGATCGCTTTTTTCTTTTTCTCATCCGAGAATGAAAAAAAACGCTGGGCCAAAGCCGTGGCTAAGTACGAAAATTTCATGGAATGGTCAAACCGCTATTTGGCATCTGCAAATAAATTTGTTGAGACTGGGCAGAAATATATTGAAAATGGAGAATATTTACTCGCTCTCTACCGCGAACAGGAGGGGTTACCCCAGGAAGAGGAGACATGGAGTGAGGCAACCAGAACCAAAATGGTTCAGCTCTATTTTCGCCTTAAAAAAATGGGTAAAATCACTTTCCATTAATTCTATAGCAACGTTCTGATTAAGTTCGGAACGTTTTTTTATTGGTAAAGACCGCTTGATTTCCGCTGAAATAAAGCATAAAATAAAGATAACAACCTTATAAAACTATGCCAATTCCTATTGAAAAAGATTTGACAAAAATAATAAAACTCCAAGAAAAATTAAAAAAAGTAGATGATCTGATTTTTATTATTATTGGTATTTTTTGTTTTCTAATTTTAGTGCAGCCGGCAATCAGCGAGCTATCGGTTAATAATTCCGGGATTATTAATATCTTCAGATACGACCCTACGGCTTACAATGATTTGCAGGAAAATATTTTAGGTACGGCAGTAATCATTAGCTTTATTGCCCTGTTTATTCTCTTTAATCTTCATTTCCGCATACGAAATCGCCTTGGTCAAACCGGTTTGGATAGTTTGGCTGAAAGATTAAGAAACTTTTTTAATCTGCCGCCTCAAGGAAAAAAATAATATTTAAAATAAATTTCGTGAAAATTGAAAATATTAAAAAAAATCTCGATCGCTATTGGCCTGTGAATGTCGTTATTTTAATCCTAGCGGGTTTTTTATTATATTTAGCTTTTACCAGAAGTGATTTAGTTATGGCCATATTGGCTGGTATTTTTATTGTGACTGAAATTATCATTCTGCTTGTTGTTGACCCCATGGTGAATTCTTTGGCCAAGAATGGAATGGATTATTCGCTATACATGCACATCATGGATTACGTCAAGATTAATTACCCCAGTCTGATTTTTTTAATCCTTTTATTATATATAATAATTCTTGAGTCTGGTGATCGACTGGCTAGCTTTTCGCCTCTGCACCAACAAATTCTCGAAGTTTTATTAATAGGAAGTTTTATATTTGCATCTGTAGTGAATTTTATAAACAGAAATCGGCATAAATAATTTAAAATAAATTTTATGAAAAAATATCTATTTTTAATCTCCATCTTAATTTTTTTAATCATTGGTTTGGTTATGGGTTATTATATTTTTAGCCCCAAACAAACCGGGCCTAAAATTGATTCCTTGATCATTTACAACAAACTGCAAAACCAGGGCTTTTTAGTGACCCAGGATTATGTGTCTGAGCAAAAAGTGACTATTGATAACACCACTGGCACCTGGTGGAAAGATCTGTTCTGGGGTCAGAAAATTACTGCTTCGTCAGTTTTGAAAGTCAGCTTGGGCGTGGATCTGCAAAAACTGCAGCCCCAAGATATTACTTCAGACAATAAAATTACTATTAATCTGCCGCCAATTGAGGTGCAAAGCGTGGAAGTATTGTGGGACATTATTTTGCAAAACAGTCAGGGCGTATTAAAGCGCTTATTAAATAATAATGATGGCTATAATCAGGCTCTGGCCCAGCTTAAAGACCAGGCCAAAGCAGCCGCGCTATCCCCAGATATCACCAGCCAAACCCAGGCCGCGACAATTACTGAGATTACTAAGCTGGTTAGGCTGATTGTGGGAGATAAGGATGTGGCGGTTAATTTTAGGAAATAATATTTTCCAATTACCAAAATCAGTTATCCGGAAATCCCGGATAGTAGACTAACTTAGTCGGATTTTCCTACATAGTGAACTGTTTCCATTTTGGAACAGGTTGAAATTAATTAAATAAAATTGAAAATAAAAAAAACAAAATAATACCAAAATCTAAAATTCAAAATTCAAAAATTGATATTAAATATTTGTGCTTTGAATTTATTTTGTCATTTGTGCTTTGTCTTTTGAATTTCAAATCAACCCTGCCCAATGGGCAGAAGATCGCAATAACCCCATTAACATAAAAAAATAATTAAATCCCTAAATATGCCAATAACCAATCGTTCTGACATTTACCCTGGCCTCAAAGTCGCCATTACCCTGAAAGAAGATCAAGGCACTGATATTTTAACTGAAGGAATAGTCCAAGATATTTTAACCAATAGCTCTGAACATCCCCGCGGGATAAAAGTGAGATTGACAGATGGACAGGTTGGCAGGGTGCAGGAGATTAGACAGCATAATTAAAATAATTCTGAGAAAAAAGGAACCCTGTGCTTGGCACAGGGTTTCTTGATGGAAATTTTTATTGGCTAGCCTATTTTTTTAACGATCGAGTTCGCCAGCAAGTTTATAGCCAAACCCAGGCCGCCACAGCCGATTATAATGAAAATTCCTCCAAATATTACTACCGCGAACTTTTGTCTGCTCAGCTCGTTATTGGGATAATGAAATAGGGTAATCAGTGTGATGACAAAGACTACCAGCGGGGAAAGTAGGCCTATTGGGAATGAGCCATATTCCCAAAAATTCCCGTAATCCCAATTTTGTTTGGCAGATTCATAGATACACCAGAGGCCAACGATCATGCCGGGTACAAAGCCCAAGAGCACAGATCTTCGGACGATCATGGCTTTAAATTCTTCAGGTACATGCTGATAACCTCCCACTACGCCGATGCTGGCTATAACATAGCCTTCAAGATAGTACATCGCAAAGCCAGTTAGGGCGCCAATCAGCGCTCCGTATATCCACGCCAGTGACTTGTGTTTCATGTACATCTCAAAACCTCCTTTGTTTGTATTTTTTTTACTCAATTACTCTAACTTAGCCCTATAATTTAATTTTGTCAAGCTCTGTGTGGCAAAAATTAAAGGTAAAATTGAGGTAGTAGATAATTAAATATTTTTATGAAAAAAATAATACCATTTGCAACAATTATTTATACAATTTTGGCTATCCTTATAACTTTAGTGATAATTTTTTATTTTTATTGTAGTAAAATTATTATTAATGAATGTCCAGGTTTTCTTTGTAGCAATCTTCAAAAAACTGCTATCTTTAAAAATATTCATAGCAGTTATTTTTGCAGTTTAGTGGGTGGCAAATGGTATTCATATAGTGATTGCACTGGTGTTGCGGGTTGCCAGGAAAGGCGAGTTTGTGCTGTTAAGTAAAACAAATAGATAATATTTTTCAAATTCAAAAAGCGCTCCGACGTACGTCGGAGCGCTTTTATATTAGAGTTCTTCCAAAAAACTGCAGACAAGAAAACGCGAGTAAGGAGTAATCTAGCCGGAGCCGGATTAAATCCTTTCTTACGTTCCCATGCTTATCGTGCCTGCAGATTTCTGGAAACAAATTTTAAATTTGTTTCCAAGAGTCGCTCAACTGTCAGTTGACTGTTTTCAGGGGGAATAAAAAGCAGCCAAGCTTTCAGTTAAGCGATATTTCAGTTTATCATAACCTGCTAAACTTGTCAAGAGGGTAAGTAAACCTTTTTATTTTGGCCCTAAAAGGGTCTCTTTGAGGCTAATTTTTGTTATTTTATCAACTTGTCAACTAGTCCGTATTTTAAGGCTTCGTCAGCGCTTAAAAAGAAATCACGGTCAGTGTCTTTATCAATTTTGGCAATTGGCTGGCTAGTGTGTTTGGCTAAAATTTCATTAAGCTTATCTTTGATTTTTAAGATATGTTCAGCCCTGATTTTAATGTCAGTGGCTTGGCCTTCTGCTCCGCCCATGACTTGATGCAACATGACTTCTGAATTGGGCAAGACTAATCTTTTACCTTTGGCGCCGGCAGCTAAAAGCACAGCAGCCATGGAAGCTGCAATGCCAATGCAAATCGTGGATACATCCGGCTTGATATATTGCATTGTGTCATAGATTGCCAAGCCGGCAGTGACAGAACCGCCCGGTGAATTAATGTATAATTTAATGTCAGCTTTTGGATCTTCACTGGCTAAAAAAAGCAGCTGGGCAATGACAGTGTTTGCCACTGCATCATTGATGGGCGAACCTAAAAAAATTATCCGTTCTTTTAAAAGGCGGGAATAAATATCATAGGCTCTTTCGCCATAGCTTGATTTTTCAATGACTGTGGGGACTAAAATAGAATTTTGAATTTCTTTTTGTTTAGACATAATATTTAGAATTATGATTTATGAATTATGAAATATTGATTTGATTTCAGATTTCAGATTTCGGAGCTTATTTAGTATAGCAGATAAAACAAAGTCTTTCCAGTCTGGATTATTTTGGGGTTTGGGGATTTTAAAGCCGGCAGCTTTTTTGTGGCCGCCGCCATTGAAAGCCTGAGCCAGACGGCTGACATCAATTTCATCTCTGGTTGTTCTTAAGCTGCCTTTAATAAAATGATCTTCTTCGCTTAAAACTAGGATAAAATCAGCTGTCTGCAAACTGCTTAAAAAATTAGCTAAGCCGTCAAAACTTTCTGCCGGCATTTTAAAATTAATAAGATCTTCCAATGTAACAGTAGTATAAGCAAAATTATATTCAGCATTATATTCAATGCGGTCAAGTAAATTGCCCCAAAGCTTTAAAGCGTCAAAGTTTTTATTGTGAGTAATATTTTCTATAATTTGGTTTATTCTGGCGCCAATTTTTAAAAGCTCTGCTGAGATTTTCAGGCTGGCCGTGGAGGTGGCTGCATTGGTAAAATTCGTGGTGTCAGTTAAAATGCCGGTCAAAAGATTAGTCGCCATGTACTTGTCAAGCGGAATTTTTAAAAAATTAAATAAATTGTAAACAATTTCACTGGTGGAAGAAGCTTGCGGAATTACCAGATTTAGCTGGCCGAAATTATCATTGCTGTGGTGATGGTCAATATTAATGATAACCTGGTTTTGGAGCTGTAATTTTTCAGCCAGACCTGTTCTTTTTAAATCACCGCAATCAATGGCAATAATCAGATCATGCTGAGCCAAATCAATTTTATTATAATCCCAGATTAGATTTTCAATTTTAGGCAAGAAATTGAAATAATCAGGCGGTTTGTTTTGGCAAAAGTATTGGTAGTGCTTGTTTTCATTTTCCAAAACCTGCAATAGCGCTAATGAGGCGCCGAGCGTGTCTCCGTCCGGATTTTCATGAGAGACTACCAGGGGATAACGAGAATCTTTGAGAGCTTGCCAAATTTTGGGAGCGACTTTTTTATAAATCATTTTTTTAAAATCAGAAAATTATGAATTTTCTAATTTATCACCCCTTATTTATTTCGTCAAGCAATTTGTCAACTTCAGTGGCAAAAATTTCCTGCTCGTCAATTTGAAAATTTAGATTAGGAATAAATTTTGTGGTCATCTGCCCTTGCAAGAATTTGCGCAGGTTTTGGCTGTTTTTCCTTAAAATTTCTAAGGCAGTGCCGCGATAGTGTTCGGGAAAAACAGTAATGAAAATCCTGCAGAATTTAAGATCAGGGCTGGTTTCAACCCTGGTGATTGTAACCAAAGAATTTGGCGTGAATTCCAGCTCCTTACTGATAATTTGGCTTAATTTTTGCCTAAGCAGTTCATTGATTTTTTCTATACGTAATGACATATGGTTAGAATTATGAAAGCTGAGAGCTGAATTCTGAATTGGGGTATTTGTCTGGCGGATTTTTAAAGCCCCAGCTTTGAGTTTATTAACTTATTGTACTATACATAGCCAAAACTTGACAACTTTTAGACCTAGTGTTAAGCTTAAACTAACAGAGAATTCCCGCTATGATTTAAAAAACTAATGAGAAAAATAGTGGGGTTGAATTATACTTCTTAATTTAATACTAATTTAATACAACTCGCCAAAAAAGACGAGAGGCGAGCTATTTTTTATGTCTACAAAAAAATCATTAGTAAAAACTCTCCCTAAAATGGGGGAGAGGAGGTTTTTAGCTTCTTTTAAGGAAGTTTTACCATTACCTGATTTAGTAGAAATTCAAAAAACTTCTTATGACTGGTTTTTAAAGCAAGGTTTAAGGGAACTCTTTGATGAAATCTCTCCGATCAAAGATTTTGGCGGCCGCAACCTTGAACTCTCTTTTAAAGACTATTACTTAGACGAACCAAAGTTTGACGAAAAAACATCAAGACAGAAAAACATAACCTTTGAAGCGCCATTGCGCGTCAAGGCCGTTTTGATTAACAAAAAAGATAAAGGCAAGAAAGAACAGGAAATTTATTTGGGCGATTTCCCGATCATGACTAATCGCGGCACCTTTATTATTAATGGCATTGAAAGAGCCGTGGTTTCCCAGATTATCAGGTCAGCAGGCGTGTTTTTTACTTCCAATTACCTGCGCGGCAAAAGATTTTATGGCGCCAAAATAATTCCAAACAGAGGCGCCTGGCTGGAAATTGAAACTGATAGTAACAATGTTTTGTGGGTAAAGATAGACCGCAAAAGAAAAGTCGCTGTCACTGCTTTACTGCGGGCTTTTGGCTTTTCTGGCGATGAAGAAATTTTAAATTTATTTAAAGATGCTGATACGAATCCCGGAGTTAAATATATCCAAAGCACTTTAGAAAAAGATATTTCCAAAAATCAGGACGAAGGCTTGATTGAAGTTTATAAAAGAATCAGGCCGGGTGATCTAGCCACTGCAGATAATGCAAAATCTTTGATTTATTCAATGTTTTTTAGATTTGAGCGTTATGATTTTTCCAAAGTCGGCCGCTATAAAATCAACCAAAGGTTTAATTATGATATTCCCAACACACCTGAAACCAGAATTTTGAGGCGCGAAGATTTAATTGATATTATCAAAGAAATAATTCGTCTGAATAATACCCAGGCTGATCCTGATGATATTGATCATTTATCAAACCGCAGGATCAGAGCTGTCGGTGAATTAATTCAAAACAAATTCAGAATCGGTTTGGCGCGCATGGAAAGAATTGTGCGCGATAAAATGAGCACTATTGATATTGAATCAATGACGCCTGGCAAATTAGTTAATGCCAAGCCAGTCATGGGCGTGGTAAAAGAATTTTTCATGTCTTCTCAGCTTTCACAATTTATGGATCAGACCAATCCTTTGGCAGAGCTTGAGCACAAAAGAAGAATTTCAGCCATGGGTCCCGGCGGTTTATCGCGCGAAAGAGCAGGCTTTGAAGTGCGTGATGTGCATACCACCCATTATGGCAGAATCTGTCCGATTGCCACGCCTGAAGGACCAAATATTGGCTTGGTCGGCCATTTGGCCAGCTATGCCAAAGTCAATGAATATGGTTTTATTGAAACGCCATATCGTCCGGTTGAAAGAATTGCTGAAGAAGAAATCAAAGATCCTGAAACAAATAAAGTAATTATTAAAAAAGGCCAGGTAATACCCAAAGTGATTATTGATAAATTAAGGGCTAAAAATATACCTTTCAAAGCCAAAGCCAGAGTGACTGATACGCATCTTTATTTAAATGCTTTGCAAGAAGAAAGATCAATCACTACTGCGGCCACTACGCCAATTGATGACCAGGGCTATTTTAAATTAGAAAAAGCAGAAGTTAGAAAGTTTGGCAAACCTGACGTGGAATCAGTTGAGCAGATAGATTATATGGATGTGGCCTCAAACCAAATTATCAGCGTTTCTACCTCCTGCATTCCATTTTTAGAACATGATGATGCGGTCAGAGCCTTGATGGGCACAAACATGCAACGTCAGGCAGTGCCTTGCATTCGTCCGGTGCCGCCTTTAGTCGGAACTGGCATCGAAGCCATGGCGGCTTTTTATTCCGGCCACATCGCGATTAGCGAAGTTAATGGCAAGGTCACCAAAGCTGATGGCGGCCAGATTGAACTTTTGGGCGACAATGGCGAGATAAAATATTTTGATTTGAATAAATTTGAAAGATCAAATGCTTCCACTTGCATTAACCAGCATCCGATTGTAAATGTTGGAGACAGAGTTAAAAAAGGGCAAATACTTTCTGACGGGCCGGCCATTAGCGAAGGCGAGCTGTCTTTGGGCCAAAATGTTTTGGTGGCGTTTATGGCTTGGGGAGGCTACAATTATGAAGATGCAATTGTGCTTTCAGAAAGAGTGGTCCAAAAAGATTATTATACTTCTATTCATATAGAAAATTATCAAGTTGAAGTCCGTGAAACAAAATTAGGTCCGGAAGTTGTGACAGCTGATATTCCCAATATCGGCGAAGAAAAATTAAACAATTTAGATGAAACCGGCATTATCCGCATCGGAGCAGAAGTTGCTTCCGGCGATATTTTAGTCGGCAAAATTACGCCTAAAGGTGAAACAGAGCTTTCGGCTGAGGAAAAATTATTAAGGGCGATTTTCGGCGAAAAGGCCAGGGATGTGAGAGACAGCTCATTATATCTGGAACACGGCGATCATGGAAAAGTGATTGATATTAAAATATTTTCTCAGGAAAAAGGCGACAAATTATCGCCAGGCGTGACCCAGATGGTTCAGGTTTCAGTGGCTGATTTGCGCAAAGTCCAGGTGGGCGATAAAATGGCTGGCCGCCACGGCAACAAAGGCATTATTTCTAAGATTGTGTCGGTTGAAGATATGCCGTTTTTGGAAGATGGCACGCCAATTGATATTATTTTAAGTCCTTTGGGCGTTGTCTCCCGTATGAACCTGGGCCAGATTTTAGAAACACATTTAGGCTTGGCTGTTAAAAAATTAGGCTTTAAAATTGCCAGCCCGGTTCTCTTTGGCGTCCACGAAGAACAGATAAAAGAATTGCTGGTTGAAGCAGGCTATCCATCAGACGGCAAACTAACATTATTTGACGGCAAGACTGGAGAGCCTTTTTCCCAAAAAGTCACGATTGGCCAGAAATATATGCTGAAATTAAATCACATGGTTGAAGATAAAATTCATCAAAGATCAATCGGCCCATATTCTTTAATCACTCAGCAGCCTTTGGGAGGCAAAGCCCAATTTGGCGGCCAACGCTTTGGCGAAATGGAAGTCTGGGCTTTAGAAGGCTATGGCGCCGCTCATACTTTGCAGGAAATATTAACCATTAAATCAGATGATGTGCCAGGCCGTTCCAAAGCCTATGAATCAATTATTAAAGGCGAGCCGATTAAGAAATTAAATATCCCAGAATCTTTTAATGTCTTAGTCAGAGAATTAAAGGGCCTTGGTTTGGACGTGGAACTGCTCAAGGATGGGGAGCCGATTACTGAACCAAGGAAAAAAACAGGCAAAAGAGGCGAAGAAGAAATTTAATTACATATTATTAAATATTTAATTTTAAAATAATGATTTTCAATCAAACTAAACCATTGGATTTTGATGCCATTAGATTGAAATTAGCTTCACCTGAAGTCATAAGAAATTGGTCTTATGGCGAAGTTACCAAGCCAGAAACCATAAATTACAGAACGCAAAAGCCTGAAAAGGACGGTCTTTTTTGCGAGAAAATTTTCGGTCCTTCCAAGGATTGGGAGTGTTATTGCGGCAAATACAAAAAGATAAGGTATAAAGGCATTGTTTGCGACAAGTGCGGAGTTGAGGTTACTCATTCTATTGTCAGGCGCGAACGAATGGGCCATATTGACCTGGCAGCGCCGTCTTCTCACATCTGGTTTTTGCGCGGAGTGCCTTCACGCCTAGGTTTAGTTTTGGATATTTCTGCTCAGAATTTAGAAAAAGTCATTTATTTTGCCAGCTTTATCGTCACCAAGGTTGATGAAAATTTAAAAACCCAGGCTTTGGAATCTTTGCGTGCAGAATTTAAAACCAAGAAAAAACAACTGGAAAGCAATTTTAAAAATCAGCTTAATCAGCTTAAAAATAATAAGGATTTAAAACCCAAGGAAAGAGACCAAAAGATCATTGCCTTAAGCAAGGCTAAAGATTTGGATGTTAAAGAATTAGAAAAGGAATTTGCCAAGACAGAAATTGATTTGAAGGATTTAAAAAGAAAAAAAATAATTTCAGAAGATGTTTATCAGGATTTGTCTCTGAAATTCGGGCATATTTTTGAAGCTGGCATCGGCGCTGAAGCAATCCGGGATTTGCTGATCAAAATAGACATGGATAAATTAAGCAAAGAACTGGATGCGGAAAAGGAAGAAGCAATGGGCGCTAAAAAAGAGAGAATCATTAAGAGGGTAAAATTGATAAAAAATTTAGTTAAAAATAAAATCAAGCCGGAATGGATGATTATGACTGCTATTCCGGTTATTCCTCCGGATTTGAGGCCAATGGTGCCTTTGGATGGCGGACGTTTTGCGACTTCAGATTTGAATGATTTATACCGCCGGGTCATCAATCGCAACAACCGTTTAAAAAAATTAAAAGAATTAAACGCGCCGGAAGTTATTGTCCGCAATGAAAAAAGAATGCTCCAAGAAGCGGTTGACGCTTTAATTGATAATAGCGCCAGACATTCCAAGACAACCACTGCTTCAACCGGACAAAAAAGACAATTAAAATCAATCGCTGATATCTTGAAAGGCAAGCAGGGCCGTTTTAGACAAAATTTATTAGGCAAACGCATAGATTATTCCGGACGCAGCGTTATCGTGGTTGGGCCTGATTTGAAACTGGATCGCTGCGGATTGCCCAAAAGAATGGCTTTGGAATTATTTAAGCCTTTTGTGATCAGCCAATTAATAAAACGAGAATTTTTGCATAATATCAGGAGCGCAAATCGTTTTATTGAAAGCAGCCGGCCAGAGGTCTGGGACATTTTAGAAGAAGTGGTCAAAGATGCCCACGTACTTTTAAATCGCGCTCCAACTTTGCACCGTTTGGGCATTCAGGCTTTTCAGCCGGTTCTGATTGAAGGCAAGGCTATCCAGCTCCATCCTTTGGTCTGCTCTGCATTTAATGCTGATTTTGACGGAGATCAAATGGCTGTCCACGTGCCTTTAACTGAATTGGCCAAACAAGAAGCCAAAGAAATAATGCTCTCAGCGAAAAATTTATTAAAGCCAGCCACAGGCAATCCTATTTCCACGCCTAAAATGGATATTGTCTGGGGTTGCTATTATATGACTTCTATTGAAGATGTCAGAGAAACACCAAAGGTTTTTTCCTCATTTAGCCAGGCTATTTTGGCTTATAAATCAAACGTTATAACTTTACGAGAGAAGATAAATGTCAGAGAGATTCTGCCAGGCAAGAAAAAGCCGGAAATTATTGAAACCAATGTGGGTAGAATATTTTTCAACCAGCTTTTGCCCAAAGAATTGCCTTATTATAATGATCAGATCACAACTAAAAATTTAGGCGAATTGATCAAATATGTTTTAGAAATTTTGGGCAGGGAAAAAACAGCCAAGCTTTTGGATGACATTAAAGATTTGGGTTTTTATTACCTGACTTTAAGCGGTTATTCCTGGGGCATGGATGATTTGCCATTTTTGCCGGAAAAAGCCGCGATTATTAAAGAAGGCGACAGCATGATTGACCAAATCAACGAACAATATCAGCAAGGCCTTTTAACTAAAAGTGAAAAGCATTCAAAAATTATTGAAGTTTGGACAGGAATTAAAGATCGGATTGTGCAAATCGGCAAAGATAATTTAGATAAGAAAGGTCCGGTTTTTTCCATGGTAACAGCAGGCGCCCGCGGTTCTTGGGGGCAAGTTACTCAGATGGTGGGTATGAAAGGCTTGGTCTCTAATCCATCCGGTGAAATTATTGAATTGCCAGTCAAAGGCAGCTTTAAAGAAGGCTTTGATGTTTTGGAATATTTTATTTCAACTCATGGCTCCCGCAAAGGCTTATCAGATACTGCTTTAAGAACAGCTAACGCCGGTTATCTGACCCGCCGTTTGGTTGATGTGGCGCAAGACGTGGTGATTACAGAAGAGGATTGCGGCGACCGCAAAGGCTTGCTCTATACAAAAAAAGACAGTGAAGTCATTGGCGTTAATCTTTTGGATCGTGTCTGGGGCAGAGTCTGCATGGAAAAAATCGTCCATCCCAAAACCAATGAAGTTATTGTAGAAAAAAACGGCTTAATTACTGAAGCTGTTGTCAGAAAATTGAAAGATGTGGATTTAGAACAAATAACAGTGCGCTCTGTTTTAAGCTGTCGGCTGACCAAAGGCGTGTGCGCTAAATGTTACGGCTATGATTTGGGCTATAACGAGCAAGTTAAATTAGGCGTGGCCATTGGCATTATTGCTGCTCAAAGCATTGGCGAACCCGGCACCCAATTAACCATGAGAACTTTCCATACTGGCGGTGTGGCTGGCGCTGATATTACTCAGGGCTTGCCCAGAGTTGAAGAATTATTTGAAGCACGTCCTCCAAAAAATAAGGCGTTTATCGCTGAAGAAGATGGTATTGTTTCCATTTCTGAAGCGGCTCGCAAAGTAGAAGATCAAAAAGGCAATATTTTATTGAATACAGCCTATGGCCAGAAGATTTTAAAAATAAAATTTGATGATCTTGAAGATGATCTTTATCAGCTCAAGGGCAAGGATCTTTCAGTCAAAGTTAAAGAAGGCGACAAGGTCAAGAAGAATGAGCTTCTCTTTAAAACAAGCAAAGATGAAATTCGGGCAAAAAGAGCCGGCTTGGTTAAGCTCACAGACAAGTCAATTAAAGTCGTGGCTAGCGTAGAAAAAGAAAAAGAATATTTAATTCCGCCGGGCTATCGCGTCTGGGTAAAAGAAGGTGATTTTGTGAAAAAAGGCGATCAACTGACAGAAGGCAGTCTGGATCTTCATCAGCTTTATAAACTCAAAGGCAAAGATGAAGTTAAAAAATATATTGTGAAAGAAATTCAATACATTTATGCTTCACAAGGCCAGAGATTAAATGAAAAGCACATTGAGGTTATAATCAGGCAGTTATTTTCCCGCGCCTTGGTTAAAGATGCCGGCGATACCAATTTGATGCCTAGTGAAATCGTGGAAAAAGCTGAACTAGATGAAGCTAATAAGGAAATGGGCAAATCAAACGGTAAAGAAGCAACTGCTGATGAATTATTTTTAGGCATCACTAAGGTTTCTTTATCAACCCGCAGTTTCCTGTCAGCAGCTTCTTTCCAAGAAACTTCACGTGTCTTAATTAACGCAGCGATTACTGGCAAAATTGATAGATTAGAAGGCTTGAAAGAAAATGTGATTATTGGCCGGTTGATTCCAGCTGGAACCGGTTTTAGATATAAAGGCAAAAAAGAAGAAGAATAATCAAAAAACTTACTTAAGATAAAAAACTCTCCCTGCGATTGCGGGGAGAGTTTTTTTAATTTTAAATTTTAAATAACCAATTTTTAATCAATTTCTAATGCTATAATTTTAAATTTAAACTTTTAGACTGCATTATAAATTTCAAATTTTCACTTTAAAATTTTGTTAATTTTAGATAACAAAATTATCATATTAAGTAAAAATCATGCTAATTTTAGCCATAATCGCTAAATTAGCTCTTGACAACTCCGTTTAGATATGCTATTATGTTTAATTACGCTAAAAAAATGAAATTAAGCTAAAAGAGTGCTGAATTCAACCTTCTAGCGCAAAATTAATGAATAAGTAATTTTGAGAAAATTTCATCAGGTTTGTAAAAACCAAGTGTTTTTCTTGGGCGATCATTCAGAAGATCCTGCACATGTTGAATTTCT